>JAUXUQ010000001.1 GCA_030680605.1 Gammaproteobacteria bacterium
GGTCTGATGAAGCAGGCCCAGCAGATGCAAGACAACATGAAGAAGATGCAGGAGCAACTGGCCTCGGTGGAAGTGGAAGGCCAGGCAGGCGCCGGCATGGTGAAAGTCGTCATGACCTGCCGCCATGACGTCAAGCGCGTCAGCATCGACGACAGCTTGATGACTGAAGACAAGGAAATGCTGGAAGACCTGCTGGCTGCGGCGGTCAACGATGCCGTGCGCCGCGTGGAGCAGACCAGCCAGGAAAAGATGTCGGGCTTTACCAGCGGCCTGAACCTGCCGCCGGGCTTCAAGCTGCCGTTTTAAAGGCTCGTGAAATGTGAAGCGTGAAGCGTGAAGCGTGAAGCGTTAATATCCTTTACCCTTCACAGCGCGGCGCAGCGGAGCGGCTTCACTTTTCACATTTCACTCAAAAATGAAAACCCCTTCCAGTCTCGACCATCTCATCGAAGCCCTGCGCTGCCTGCCGGGTGTCGGGCCGAAATCGGCGCAACGCATGGCGTTTCATCTGCTGGAGCGTAACCGCGCCGGTGCGCGTGCACTGGCGCAGGCGCTTACAGCAGCCATGGAGAACATTCATCATTGCAAGTCGTGCCGCAGCCTGAGCGAGAGCGAGCTATGCCGCTTGTGCGCCGACTCCCGGCGTGACATCAGCCTGCTGTGTGTGGTGGAGACGCCTGCCGATGTGCTGGCGGTGGATCGTGCCACGGATTTTAAAGGGCTGTATTTTGTGCTCATGGGCCACCTGTCGCCACTAGACGGGATTGGGCCCAATGAGCTGGGTATCGACAAGCTGGCGGCACGCTTTGACGCGGGCGAGATTACGGAAGTCATACTCGCCACCAACCTGACCGTCGAGGGCGAGGCCACGGCGCATTACATCAGCGAGCTGGCGCGCGCACGCGGCATCAAGCCCACGCGCATCGCGCATGGCGTGCCCTTGGGTGGCGAGCTCGAGTACGTCGATAGCGGGACACTGTCCCATGCCTTTAGCGGCAGGCGGGAGATTTAATATCACCTCGGCGTGTATTGCCTCAGGCCAGCAACGTCTCCAGCGTGCGTTGGTATATCCTGCTCAGTGTTTCCAGTTCATCCAGCTTTACACATTCGTTGAGCTTGTGAATGCTGGCGTTGACCGGGCCGAGCTCCAGCACCTGCGCGCCAGTAGGTGCAATAAAGCGCCCATCGGAAGTGCCGCCTGAGGTGGAGATGTCAGTATCGATACCGGCGATGTCCCTGATCGCGTTGCGTGCGGCATCCACCAGTTCGCCCTTGGCGGTCAGGAACGGCTGTCCGGAAAGACGCCAGTCCAGATCGTAGCGCAGGCCTTGCTGATCCAGAACAGTGTGTACCAGTTGTTTTATGTTCTCCGGCGTAAGCTCGGTGGAGAAACGGAAATTGAAGATGACCTCCATGTCGCCGGGAATGACGTTGTCGGCACCGGTACCGGCGTGGATGTTGGATATCTGGAAGGTGGTGGGTGGGAAAAATTCATTGCCCTGATCCCACTGCACGGCGCACAGCTCAGCCAGCGCGGCGGCAAACAAGTGCACCGGGTTGGCGGCCAGGTGTGGGTAGGCGACGTGGCCCTGCGTACCGTGCACGATGAGTTTGCCGGTAAGTGATCCGCGGCGGCCATTCTTGATGGTGTCGCCAACGCGGCTTACGCAGGTAGGTTCGCCAATCAGGCACCAGTCTATTTTTTCGTTGCGCGCCTCCAGCTGCTCGACTACCTTGACCGTACCATTGACGCTGGGACCCTCCTCGTCGCTGGTGATGAGGAAGGCAAGCGAGCCCCGGTGTGTGGGATGAGTCTGCACGAAGCGTTCAACCGCAGTCACCATCGCGGCAATGCTGCCCTTCATGTCGGCCGTACCTCTGCCGTATAGATAACCGTCGCGCTCAGTGGGTATAAAAGGGTCGGAGTGCCATTGATCGAGCGGGCCTGTGGGTACCACGTCGGTGTGTCCGGCAAAGGCAAACAGCGGTGCTGTATTGCCGCGCCGTGCCCACAGGTTGTCCACGTCGCCGTAATGCAAATGTTCGATTTCAAAGCCCAGCGGCTGCAGACGTTGCGCGATCAGCGCCTGGCAGCCGGCATCTTCCGGTGTGAGCGAGCGGCGGGCGATCAGGTCTTGTAACAGTTCCAGTGTGGCAGACATCAGCGTTTCTTCCCCAGCAGATGTTGATAATCGCTTTCTGTGAAGCCAGCGTGGTATTTCCTGTCCGCGACTAACACCGGGCGCTTGATGACGGCGGGATGAGACAGCATCAGGCGTCGGGCCTTGCTCGCGGTGACACCGGTTTTATCCTGCTCCGGTAACTTGCGCCAGGTCATGCCGCTTTTGTTGAGCAGTGTTTCCCAGCCCAGCTTGTCAATCAGCGCTTTCAGGGTGGCCGCATCCAGGCCGTCCTTGCGGAAGTCGTGGAACTGGTAATCCACACCGTGCTGCTCCAGCCAGGTACGTGCCTTTTTCACGGTGGAGCAATTGCTGATGCCGTATAGCGTGGTCATTTAAATATCCCGCAACAACTCGTTGATGCCGACTTTGCTGCGGGTCTTGGCGTCAACCTGTTTTACGATGACCGCGCAGTACAGACTGTAGCTGCCGTCCTTGGAGGGCAGGTTACCGGAGACTACCACTGATCCTGCCGGGATGCGGCCATAGCTGACTTCACCGGTCATGCGGTTGAATATCCTGGTGCTTTGGCCGATGTAAACGCCCATCGATATCACCGAGCCTTCCTCGACGATCACACCCTCGACCACTTCGGAGCGGGCGCCAATGAAGCAATTGTCTTCGATGATCGTCGGCCCGGCCTGCACCGGCTCCAGCACGCCGCCGATGCCGACGCCGCCGGAGAGGTGCACATTCTTGCCGATCTGGGCGCAGGAGCCTACGGTGGCCCAGGTGTCGACCATGGTGCCGGAGTCGACATAGGCGCCGATATTGACGTAGGAGGGCATGAGCACCACGCCCGGTGCAATGTAGCAACCCTTGCGCGCCATCGCGGGCGGCACCACGCGCACACCGCTTTGCTTGAAGCGGGCGTCGTCATAACTGCTGAATTTGCCGGGAACCTTGTCGTAGTAAGCGCTGTAGGCACCCTGGATAAAGCGGTTCTCCTCCACCCGAAACGACAATAGCACAGCCTTCTTCAGCCACTGGTTGACAGTCCAGCCGCCATCAGACTGTTTCTGCGCCACACGCAGCGTGCCGGCATCCAGCTGCTCGAGCGTCTCCTGAATAGCCTGCTTGAGGCGTGCGTCCGCATTTTGCGGCGTGATTTCGGCGCGTCTTTCAAAGCCCTGCTCGATGATTTCCTGTGTGCTGCTCATGGTGTTGTCTTCTCCACTATCAAGTTACAAACTGCGAATAAAATCAGACAGCCTGTGTGCGGCTTCGATGCATTCCTGTTCTTCTGCCACCAATGCGATGCGTACATGGTTCTGGCCGGGATTGTTGCCGTGCGCCTTGCGTGACAGGAAGCTGCCGGGTAATACGGTTACGTTATGGTGGGCGTAGAGTTCGCGGGTGAAGGCCTGGTCGTCAATGGGCGTGGGCAGCCAGAGGCAAAATCCACCTGCAGGCTGCGGTACGTCGATGACAGGCGCCAGTACGTCGATCACGGCGTCTATTTTCTTGCGGTATAGCTTGCGATTTTCCGTGACGTGTTTCTCGTCGCGCCAGGCCTTGATACTCGCGGCCTGGACATAAAGCGGCATGGCGCAGCCGTGATAGGTGCGGTAGAGCAGGAATTTTTCGATGATGCGGGCGTCACCCGCTACAAACCCAGAGCGCATGCCGGCGACGCTGGAGCGCTTGGACAGACTGTGAAACACGATGCAATGGCGATAATCATCGCGTCCCATGCGGGCGGCGGTCTCAAGCAGGCCGGGGGGCGGCTGATCTTCGTGAGTATAGATTTCCGAGTAGCATTCGTCAGCGGCAATCACGAAATCATATTTGTCGGCGAGCAGAATCAGTTGCTCCAGCGCCGCGGTACCCAGCACTGCACCGGTAGGATTGCCGGGGGAGCAGATGTAGATCAGCTGGCACTGTTTCCATGCGGATGCCGGTACGGCGTCAAAATTGGGCAGCAGGCCGGTCTGTGGCGTGGTATTCATGAACCAGGGCTGCGCGCCTGCAAGCAGCGCTGCACCTTCATAGATCTGGTAGAACGGGTTGGGCATCAGCACCAGCGGTCTGGGTTGACGATCGATGACACATTGGGCGAGCGCAAACAGCGCCTCGCGGGTGCCATTCACCGGCAGGATGTGGCGCTCGGCATCCAGCGGGCATGCCTGCAGATGAAAGCGCTGTGTCAGCCAGTCGGCGATGGCTTGTCGCAGCGCCTGTGTACCGCGAGTCGTGGGGTAGCTGGAAAGGCTGGACAGCTGAGCCTTGATTTCAGTGGCGATGAAGGCAGGCGGCTTGTGCTTGGGCTCGCCCATGGACATCACGATGGGCGTCTTGCCGTGCGGCTGGCTAGCGTCGCCCATAAGCTGGTTCAAGCGCTCGAAGGGGTAGGGTAGCAGCGTGGACAGATCAGGGTTCATGAAGGATATCGGGCCGGTGCATGCAGTTCATATGCTGTAGTATAAAGTACCCCCATGACCCAGCGCCACGTATCATGTGTCGCGTGACGCAGGTGATGACCTTTTCAGCCCCAGCTGCAGGAAGTCTGCCCGATGGTTCACGCCATAGTAGCCCGCCGCGCGTTGTCCACTTTGCCTGTAGCAGCACTATTACTGGGTGCGACACTCTGGGGCGTGCTCTGGTACCCACTACGCTGGTTTGAGGAGAGCGGCCTCACGGGCTTGTGGGTGAGTCTGATCATGAATGCCGCCGCCCTGGGTTCATGCCTTCCCTTGCTCATACGCCAGCGTCGTGAGATTGCGCGCGCGCCTGTTGTGCAGCTGCTGCTTCTCATGCTGGCCGCCGGGTTTTGCAATACTGCGTTCATCCTCGCCGTGATCGACGGTACTGTGGTCAGAGTGCTGCTGCTGTTTTATCTCGCACCGGTATGGGCGTCGCTGCTGGGTTGGTGGCTGTTACGGGAAAGCTTGTCAGTCACGGCATGGATTACGCTGGTGATGGCCATGAGCGGTGCCTTGATCATGTTGTGGGATACCAGTCTCGGATGGCCCTGGCCACAACAGTCAGCTGACTGGCTGGCGCTGGCATCGGGTGTCGCCTTTGCGGTATCGAATGTGCTGGTGCGCAAAATGGCGGATGTACCGGTGACGGTGAAGACCATGGCAGCCTGGGTCGGGGGCGTGGTGCTGGCCATCGCGTGGATAGGCTATGCCGGTACGCCAGTCCCTGCAGTCGAACCGGTGATGTTTGCACTGGCGGCGGCGCTGGGGATATTAGGAATCACGCTTATGACACTGGCGGTGCAATACGGTGTGAGTCACATGCCAGTGCACCGTTCGGCGGTCATTCTGCTGTTTGAGGTGGTTGTAGGTGCGGTGTCTGCTGCCTGGCTCGCGCATGAAATTCTGACGGCACAGGAATGGGCGGGTGGTTTGCTGATTGTTGTGGCGGCGTGGCTATCCGCACATGGCGCCCGGCAGGAGGGCTAGCATCTTCGCGGCACTGCTTTAAGCCTGGGTCAGGCCTGGTTTTTGAGGGGCTGGTCGATGCTGTGCAACAGTGCTTGCTGAAGCTGCCACTGCTGCTCCGGGGACAATGGCTGATTGTGTGCGTCAGTAATGAAAAAAATATCTTCGGCTCGTGCGCCCAAGGTGGCGATCTTGGCATTTTGCAGTTGTACGCCGGCCGCCATGAGCGCGTGACCAATAGCGGAGAGCAAACCCGGGCGGTCGGCGCTGATAACCTCAAGTACAGTGCGCCGGTTGCGTGTGTCATCGGTGAAGGTGATTTGTGTCGGTACCTTGAAGTGCCTGACATGACGGCGTACCCGGCGTGTCACCGGGCCGGTTTCCCCTTGTGCCAGTGTGTGTTCCAGAAAGGTGACGATTTCATGCATGCGCTGTGGCGTGAGGGCGGACTCGCCTGATTCCTCGAGAATATGAAAGGTATCCAGCGTGTAGCCGGTGTGCGCAGTAACAATGCGGGCGCCGACGATAGATAACGCCATCTGATCGAGCGCGGCCGTAGTCAGGGCAAACAGGTTTTTCTGGTCGCGGGTGTAAATGAACAGTTCTGTGCCCCGTTGTGCGCTGTGGCGAATACGCACCAGTGGCTGATTGCCGGCAGTGGCGCCAACGACGGCTGCGGTATGCCAGACGATTTCATCCGCCTCGTGCCGCAGGAAATAATCATCGTCCAGCGCATCCCAGAAAAGGGTGATGGCGTGGTCATCTACTGACTCTGCATGCAGCAGCGCCCGGGCTTCGGCCTGGGTGGTACGGATGCGCTCGGTCTGATCGATGGGGGCGCCCAGCCCGCGCCGCAGCAAGGCTGCCGTTGCAAGGTAGAGCTCGCTCAGCAGCGCCCCCTTCCAGCTGTTCCAGAGAGTGGAGTTGGTGGCGCGAATGTCGGCCACTGTCAGCAGATACAGGTAGTCGAGATGAGTATTATCACAGACGGCTGAGGCGAAGTGGGCAATGACCTCGGGATCCTGGATATCCTCGCGTTGTGCAGTGCGCGAGAGCACCAGATGGTGCCTGACCAGCCAGGCCACAATGCGTGCGTCATGGGCGCTCATGCCGTGATGCAGGCAGAAGCCAAGGGCGTCTTCAGCGCCCAGTGTGGAGTGGTCGCCGCCACGACCCTTGGCGATGTCATGAAACAGGCCGGCCAGATAGAGAATCTCGGGTTTCGGCAGGCGCTGGAATATCTCGCTGCATAATGGAAATTCCTGGGAAAATTCCGGTAGCGAGAAGCGCCGCAGGTTACGTAACAGGAACAGCGTGTGCTCGTCTACCGTATAGACGTGAAACAGGTCGTATTGCATCTGGCCTTCAACTGCGCCAAAGCTGGGGATGTAGGCGCCGAGAACGCCATAACGATGCATGCGTCGCAGCTCACGCATGATGCCCTGGGGTTGGCGCAACAACTCCATGAACAGCATGCGGCAGCGCAGGTCGGCCCTGAAGGCTTGGTCTATCAGGTAGCGGTGATCCCGTATCAGACGGATGGTGGAGGCGCGTACGCCCTTGAGCTTGGGCTGCTGCGCCAGCAGCAGGAAAATCTCCAGCAGGGCGAACGGGTAGCGACGGAACACGTCGGGGTGTACGACTTCAATGACGTCATTGCGGAGGTGGAAGCGTTTATTGATGGGCCTGATCTCGGCGCTGTGGGTGGCGGCATACAGGAGGCTTTCCTGAAAATGCTGTAATAGCATTTCGTTTAGTCGGCCCAGCTCCATGGCTGCAAGGTAGTAGCGCTTCATGAGTTGTTCGACGGCAAGGCGATGGCCCTCGTCGTGGTAGCCGAATTGCGTGGCCAGCGTGCCCTGGTAGTCGAACAGCAGGCGGTCTTCGCAGCGTCCGGTGAGGAGGTGGAGCGCAAAACGGATGCGCCATAAAAACTCCCTGCCCTCACGCAGCAGGGTGTGTTCGCTTTCGGTGAGAAAGCCGTGAGTAACGAGGTCATGCAGGTGGTTGCTGCCGAAATGACGCAAGGTAATCCAGCTGATGGTCTGGATGTCACGCAGTCCGCCCGGGCCTTCCTTGATGTTGGGCTCAAGGTTGTAAGCCGTGTCGTGATATTTGTGATGCCGCCGCCTCTGCTCGTCGTACTTGGCCTGGAAAAATTCGGGGGTTGGCCAGATGGCGTGTGTGGCGATAGCGCTGCGCAGGTCATCGAACAGCGCGGGTGGCCCTGTGAGCAGGCGTGCCTCCATCAGGCTGGTCATGATGGTCACGTCCCGCGCTGCCTCATGTGCGCACTGTTCGACGGTGCGGACACTGTGTGCCAGGGCGAGGCCGGTATCCCACAGCAACTGGGTGAATTGCTCGATTGCCCTGCGGGCGGGCTCAGCAGGCGCACCCTCCAGCAGGATCAGGAGATCAATATCTGAACCCGGGTGCAGTTCTCCGCGCCCATAGCCACCAACAGCAATCAGGCCTGCCGAGGCAGGGAGTGGAGATGCCTGTGTCTGCCATACTCGCAGCAGTACCCGATCGATAAAGGCCGCACGTGCCCGCACCAGTTGGGTGACAGGCAGGTTGGCCTCGAAGCCCTGACGCAAGCTGGCGTCGTGCTGTGCCAGCAGCGCACGCAGTGTGGACGCTACAGGCTCGGCGTCCGCCAGTGCCCGTTCCAGCGCGGCACTGTCAAGGAGGGCGCTGTGAGTTGCCGTGAGCAGGCTCATGGGTTATCAGAGGGTGTCGTCGGGTCGCCGGGTAAGCACTTCGTGGCCCGTATCAGTGACGAGCAGGGTGTGTTCCCACTGGGCCGAAAGGCTGTGATCCTTGGTGACCACGGTCCACTGATCCGGCAGCAGTTTTACGTGGCGTTTGCCGGCATTGATCATGGGCTCGATGGTGAAGGTCATGCCCGGCTCCAGTATCATGCCGGTGCCGGGTAGCCCATAGTGCAACACCTGCGGCTCTTCATGGAATACCCGGCCAATGCCGTGGCCGCAATACTCGCGTACCACGGAGCAGTGGTTGGCTTCGGCATGGCGCTGGATGGCATGGCCGATGTCACCCAGACGCACGCCAGGCCTGACCATCTCAATGCCGATACACATGCCTTCGTAGCTTACACGTGTCACCCGCCTGGCGATGACGGAGGGCTCGCCAACAAAGAACATCTTGCTGGTGTCGCCATGGTAATCGTCCTTGATGACGGTGATGTCGATGTTGACGATATCTCCGTCCTTCAGCACCCGGTCACCCGGTATCCCGTGGCAGACCTGGTGGTTGACCGAGGTGCAGATGGACTTGGGAAAGCCATGGTAGTTGAGCGGTGCCGGGGTGGCCTGCTGCACGTTGACGATATAGTCGTGGCACAGGCGGTCGAGTTCGCCGGTGCTAATACCGGGCCGGACGTGGGGGCGGATCATATGCAGCACATCGGCGGCCAGCCGGCCTGCGATACGCATCTTTTCGATTTCGCCAGTTGTTTTGATGGTGACGGTCATAGGGTTTCTGGTACAATAACCGCGCTTTAACAGCAGCAGTACACTACACACATGTGCCACTACCCGAACAGCGGGGTGCCAACTGGTGATAGCCAGGGGTTCGCTGCCGGGGCGCATGGAGGACTAACCCAACAATGAGGAGTATACAACATGGCTAATGTGACCATGCGTCAAATGCTGGAGGCCGGCGTGCATTTCGGTCATCAGACCCGTTACTGGAACCCGAAGATGGCACCGTACATTTTCGGCCAGCGCAACAAGATACACATCATCAACCTTGAAGCCACCCTGCCGTTATACAACGACGCGATGAACTATATCAGTCGCATGGCGGCAAACCGCGGCACCATCCTGTTCGTGGCAACCAAACGTGCAGCACAGGAAATCATCGCCGAGGAGGCCAAGCGTTGCGGTATGCCATATGTAGACCAGCGCTGGCTCGGTGGCATGCTCACCAACTTCAAGACCGTACGTCAGTCCATCAAGCGTCTCAAGGATCTGGAATTGATGGCCCAGGACGGCAGCTTTGATCGCATCAACAAGAAGGAAGCTCTGCTGCTCACGCGTGAGCGCGACAAGCTGGAACGCGCCCTGGGCGGCATCAAGGATATGGATCATATCCCTGATGCCCTGTTTGTGATCGACGTAGGCAACGAAAAAATCTCCGTGCGCGAGGCTGGCAAGCTGGGTATTCCGGTGATCGGCATCGTGGACAGTAATAATGATCCGGACGGTGTCGATTACATGGTGCCCGGAAATGACGATGCCATTCGCGCCATCCAGCTGTATGCGCGTGGTGCCGCTGATGCCATTCTGGAAGGGCGTAGCTCAGTGCAGGCATTCACTGCCTCCACGGATGAGTTCGTGGAGCTGAGCGAAACCGGTGCCCCTGCCGTGAAGACGGCAGAAGCAGCCAAGAAGCCTGTCCGCACAGCTGCGAAGAAGCCGGTCAGGAAGGCGGCCGCGGCATCGACCAAGGAAGGCGAGGGTACGGCCACGACAGCAGCGGCGCGTAAAAAGCCCGTAACAAAGTCAAAGGCTGCTACTTCAGCCAAGGCCAAGTAAGGCGTCCCGACGTCATAACGGTAGATTACGAGAGGACAGTCATAATGGAAATTACAGCCGCACTCGTCAAGGAACTACGCGAGCGCACCAGCTCTGGCATGATGGAGTGCAAGCGGGCGCTGGTCGAGGCCAAGGGTGATATTGATGCGGCCGCAGAGGCGATGCGCAAGAGTGGTCTTGCCAAGGCCGACAAGCGGGCAGGCAAGATTGCCGCCGAGGGCGTTATCGTGATCGAGGCCGATACCACCGGCAAGCATGTCGCGATGATAGAGGTGAACTGCGAGACGGACTTCGTCTCGCGCGGGGAGGAGTTGAGGGGGTTTGCGCAAGCCGTGGCGCAGCGTGTATTGAAGAGTCACCCGGCGGACCTGGATGCGTTGTTGGCATTGCCACTGAGAGACGGTGACAGCGCCGACATCAACACCGTGCGCCAAGGGCTGGTTGCCAAGATCGGCGAGAATATCGGTGTGCGGCGCAGTGTCCGCCTTGCAACAACTGGTCAAATCGGCGTCTATCTGCATGGCAGTCGCATCGGTGTGCTGGTGGAGGTTGAAGGTGGGGACGAGGTACTGGCCAAGGATATCGCCATGCATATTGCAGCCGCCAAACCCGTCTGTGTTTCGTCTGACGAAGTGGCGCCCGACTTGATCGCCAAAGAAAGGGAAATCTTTGCCGCGCAGGCCGCAGACAGTGGCAAACCTGCCGCCATCATTGAGAAAATGGTGGATGGGCGCATCAAGAAGTTTATAGGCGAGATTACCCTGCTGGGTCAGCCATTCGTGAAGAATCCTGATTTCACGGTGGAGACTTTGCTCGGGCAGGCAAAGGCCAGGGTACTCGGATTCCAGCGTTTTGAGGTGGGCGAAGGTATTGAAAAGAAAGCCGACGACTTTGTCGCCGAGGTGATGGCGCAAGCACGGGGAGGCTAACACATGTCTTTTGCCGCCCCGAAACCTGCCTATCAGCGCATCCTGCTAAAGCTGAGTGGTGAGGCGCTGATGGGAGGTGCCGACTATGGTATCGATCCCGCGGTGCTTATACGTGTGGCCGATGAGGTGCGTGCAGTAGTCGAGTTGGGTGTGCAGGTAGCACTGGTTATTGGCGGCGGCAATATTTTTCGCGGTGCAGGCTTGGCTGCAAGCGGCATGGATCGGGTCACGGCAGACCAGATGGGCATGCTTGCCACTGTTATCAATGCCCTGGCGATGCAGGATGCGCTGGAGCAGCGTGGTATGCAGGTGCGCGTAATGTCGGCACTCAAGATGCACCAGATTTGTGAAGATTACATCCGCCGTCGTGCGGTACGTCATCTTGAGAAAGGCCGTGTGGTCATACTTGCCGCCGGCACGGGCAATCCGTTTTTCACCACAGACTCCGCCGCCAGCCTCCGTGGCGTCGAACTCAGTGTCAATCTGGTACTCAAGGCCACCAAGGTTGATGGTGTGTATTCCGCAGATCCGCTCAAGCATGCTGACGCGCAGTACTACAAGCGTCTCAGCTACGACGAGGTGATTGAGCGCAAGCTGATGGTGATGGATGTCACGGCGATTGTCTTGTGCCGCGACTACGCCATGCCGTTGTGTGTATTCAACATGAACAAGCCCGGTGCGCTAATGCGCATAGTGCTGGGCGAAGACGAGGGGACACTGGTGGGGGCGACCCATGTTGAATGACATTATCAATCAATCCACGGTGCGCATGCAGAAGAGCATTGATGCATTGAAGCAGGCATTTTCAAAGATACGCAGTGGACGTGCGCATCCCAGTCTGCTGGATCATGTGCGCGTGCCCTACTATGGCAATGAAGTACCACTGAGTCAGGTGGCGAGCATCAGTGTGGCAGATGCACGCCTGCTGGTGGTGACGCCGTGGGAAAAGCAGATGGCGGCCGCTATCGAAAAGGCCATACTTACATCTGATCTGGGTTTGAACCCAGCTGCTGCGGGGGCCGTGATCCGGGTGCCGTTGCCGGCACTGACCGAAGAACGCCGGCGTGATATGCAGAAAGTGGTTAGAGCCGAGGCCGAGACGGCACGTGTGGCGGTGCGAAACGTGCGCCGCGATGCCAATGCTGAGGCCAAGCTGCTGCTTAAGGAGAAAAATATTTCTCAGGACGAAGAGCGGCACGCGGAAGAAGATACGCAAAAACTTACCGACAAATATATTGCTGAAATTGACAAGCTGTTGGCAGCAAAAGAGAAGGAATTGATGGAGGTTTAATGCTGTAGCTAATAACGAGTGACGAGCAATAACCTTGTAAGGTTACCTCGTAAGGTTACCTCACTGCTCGACATCCGCTGCTAGCCATTATTCAATGAACCTGAAATCCACTAATCCTGTTCAATCAGCGCGCACGTCTGATTCATTCCCACGCCACGTCGCCATTATCATGGATGGCAATGGCCGCTGGGCACGCTCGCGCATGCTGCCGCGCAGTGCCGGTCACAAGGCGGGCACAGATGCAGTCGATGCGGTGATCCGTACCTGCGTGCACCGGGGTATAGGCATACTTACCCTGTTTGCCTTCAGCAGCGAAAACTGGTCACGCCCCAAGACCGAAGTCACTCAATTACTCGATTTATTCCTGCGCGCTCTGCAAAACCGGATGCAGGAACTGCACCGCAACAGTATACGCCTGCAAGTCATTGGCGAACGCTCGGCGTTTTCGGAAAAACTGCAGCAGCAGATCACCGCTGCCGAACAGTTGACCTGCGACAACACAGGCCTTGTCCTCAACATCGCCGCCAATTACGGCGGACGCTGGGATATCACCCAGGCTGCACGCGCATTGGCGCGTAAGGTCGAGCGCGGCGAACTGCGCGCCGATGCCATTGACGATGCGCAGCTGGCTTCGCAGCTGTCGCTGGCCGGCATGCCGGAACCTGATCTGTTCATTCGCACGGGTGATGAACAACGGATCAGTAATTTTCTGCTCTGGCAGTTGGCTTACACGGAGTTGTACTTCACCGATGTGTTGTGGCCCGACTTCAACGCAGTGGAATTCGAAACGGCGCTGACCGCCTATGCGCAGCGCCAACGGCGCTTTGGGCGGGTGAGCGAGGCTGAAGCGGAAGTGGAGGCGGTTGCCCCGTCACTGACGCAGGAGCAGCAGGTTAGAGGTGCTTAAGATACGTCTGTTGACTGCGGCGGTGCTGATCCCTCTGGTCATCTGGGGCGTGCTGGCACTGCCCACACCCTATTTTTCCGTGTTGGTGGCGCTGATTATGGCGCAGGCCGCCTGGGAGTGGTCTGCCTTGGCCGGTATCACTCAGATCCGCGGGCGCGCCCTTTATATAGGCTTGCTGCTGTTGACGTTATGGGGAATCAGCACCGCGGCGCCCGCCGGAGTGCTGATAGCGGCAGTCGCGGGTTGGTGTTTGGCGGCGGTGACAGAACTGCGTCACCCTGCCGGTGTGGCGCTGCTGTCGCGCCACAATGTCGCCGCCGTGGCGGGACTCTGGGTACTGGCGCCAGCCTGGCTTGCCGTGACGCACCTGCACGCATTGCCTGCGCAAGGCCCATACTGGGTGCTGTTCCTGATGGCCTTGATATGGTCAGCCGATGGCGCGGCCTATTTCGCCGGCAGACGTTGGGGCAAGACCCGGCTCGCGCCCAGCATCAGCCCGGGCAAGACTTGGGCTGGGGTCTGGGGTGCGCTGGCAGCGACACTGCTCATTGCACCCATTGCCGGAATCGTCGCCGGGCTGGCTCGGCCGCAGCTGACATGGTTTATTGTGCTCTGTCTGGGGACAGTGGTATTTTCCATTGTTGGCGATCTCTTTGAAAGCATCTACAAGCGGATACGGGGAGTGAAGGACAGCGGTCGCCTGCTGCCCGGTCACGGCGGAATGCTGGATCGCATCGACAGCTTGACGGCGGCGGCGCCTGTGTTCGTGCTGGGTGTGTGGCTGCTCGGAGGCGTGCAATGACAGGCGTCACAATACTGGGTGCCACGGGCTCTATCGGCGTGAACACGCTCGACGTGCTCGCGCGTCATCCGGATCGGTTCGAAGTGATGGCGCTCACGGCCCGCAATTCGGTGGATACACTTTATACACAGTGCTTGACGCACCGGCCGCGGTATGCGGTGATGGCCGAACCCGCAGCGGCGGAGCAACTGCGTGTGCGGCTGCGGAGTGAGGCACCGGAGATCGAGGTGCTGAGCGGGCAGGCGGGTCTGGAGACCGTGGCTGCATTGCCGGAGGTGGACACGGTGATGGCGGCGATTGTAGGCGCAGCCGGGTTGCTGCCTACGCTGGCCGCAGTGCGTGCGGGCAAGCGTGTGTTGCTGGCCAACAAAGAGGCACTGGTGATGGCGGGCAAGCTATTTATGGATGCGGTACGCACGCACGATGTGCAGCTGTTGCCGATAGACAGCGAACACAACGCCGTGTTTCAGTGCCTGCCGCATGACTTTCGCGGCGACCTGCGGCAAGCGGGCGTGCGGCGCATTGTGTTGACCGCCTCCGGCGGGCCGTTTCGCACTACTCCGCTGGAGCAACTGCCATATGTCACACCAGCACAGGCCTGTGCCCACCCGAACTGGGTGATGGGACGCAAGATTTCAGTCGATTCAGCCACCATGATGAACAAGGGACTGGAGGTGATTGAGGCCTGCTGGTTGTTCAACGCCACGCTGGATCAGGTCGACGTGGTGTTGCATCCGCAGAGCATGCTGCATTCCCTGGTCGAGTATGTGGACGGGTCGCTGCTGGCGGAACTGGGTAGCCCCGATATGCGTACGCCGATCACCCATGCACTGGGGTGGCCGGAGCGCCTCGCCTCGCCCGCGCCAGCCCTGAGCCTGCTGGATGCACGACTTGATTTTGCCCCGATTGACCATGCGCGCTTTCCGTGTTTGCAGCTGGCGTATCAGGCGCATGCCTGCGGCGGCACGGCAAGCGTGACGCTGAATGCCGCCAACGAGGTGGCGGTAGCGGCCTTCCTCGATGGACACCTGTCCTTTACCGGCATCCCCGAGGTGATTGAACGTACCCTTGCGAGCAGGCCGGTGCGCGCGGCGGCATCGCTCGAGGTAATACTGGAAGACGATGCCGCCGCGCGTATACAGGCGCTGCAACATGTACGGGGCTGCACCTCTCGCGGCGGATCATTGGCGGCACGGAGCGGCGCATGAGTTCGATCCTGTGGTCAACACTGGCCTTTCTCATCACCCTCGGCATCCTGATCACGGTGCACGAGTTCGGGCATTTCTGGGTGGCGCGGCGACTGGGGGTAAAGGTACTGCGCTTCTCCATAGGCTTCGGCAAGGCATTGTGGATGCGGCGCGGCAAGGACGGGACGGAATACGCCGTGGCGATACTGCCGCTGGGGGGCTATGTGCGCATGCTCGACGAGCGTGAGGCCGAGGTGCCGAGCGCGGACTTGCCGCAGGCCTTTAACCGCCAACCACTGGCCGCGCGCAGCGCCATCATACTTGCGGGTCCGCTGTTCAATTTTGCCTTTGCCATCCTGGCCTACTGGTTGATGTTCGTGATCGGTGTCAGCGGTGTGCGGCCCATCATAGGCGCGGTGATTGAGCCCTCGGTAGCCCAGCAGGCGGGACTACAGTCGGGGGATACGGTGCTTGAGGTGGCGGGTGATCTAACCCCTACATGGAGTACGGTGCAACTTGCCATGCTGGACAAGGCGCTGGACCGTGAACGGATAGTGTTGACGGTGCAAGGCCAGGACGGGCAACGGCGTATACATGCACTTGATCTCAGTGCGGTCAATGAACCTGACCGTGGCGATCTTCTGGAGCAGCTTGGGGTGCGGCCTTTGCGCCCATCAGTGCCTGCCGTGCTCGGGCGGGTGTTGCCAGAGGGTGCGGCTGCCCGTGCCGGCCTGCAGGCAGGCGACCGCTTGCTGAGTGCGGATGACCAGCCATTGGCAGACTGGGATGCCTGGGCTGGATATGTGCGCAGCCACGCCAACACGCCCATCAGACTGGCAGTTGAGCGCGGGGGCGTGGCTTTACAAATGGAGATAACACCGGAAGCGAAACCATCGCCCGACGGGATCATCGGCCGCATTGAGGCAGGCCCGGAGCCGCTCCAGGGCCTGCCGCCGGAGTTGCGCGCCGAGCAACGCTACGGCGTTCTGGATGGATTGGTCAAGGCCGTGCGGCATACGGGGGAGATGAGTCTGCTGACCTTGCGCCTGCTGGCCAAGATGGTGATGGGGCAGGCCTCCCTGGAGAATATCAGCGGGCCCATCGGCATCGCCCAGTATGCCGGCTACTCGGCGAGCGACGGGTTCGCGCCCTTCCTGCGCTTCCTGGCCCTGGTCAGCGTCAGTCTCGGCGTTCTCAACCTTTTGCCGGTACCGATACTGGATGGCGGCCATTTGATGTATCATTTGGCAGAGGCGGTGAAAGGTAGCCCAGTATCCCCAAAGGTTCAATACATTGGGCAGCAATTGGGTATCGCTCTGCTGCTCGGACTCATGGTGCTGGCTTTTTATAATGATCTGACGCGCCTGCTTGGTCTGTAAGCCGTACACCAAGCGGGTGACGTTGAGTAATAATGGGTGCGTGATGTGTAAACTATTGCGGATAGGGCTGTTGGGGTTGTGGTGCTTGGTCGCCGTACCGGCGTGGGCGATGGAGCCCTTCACGGTGCAGGATATCCGACTCGAAGGTTTGCAGCGCATCGCGGCCGGCACAGTGTTCAATTACCTGCCGGTGAAGGTGGGTGAAACCATGGATGATACGCACGCCAGCGAGGCCATACGCGCCCTGTTCCAGACCGGCTTCTTCAGTGATGTGCGGCTGGAGCGTGAAGGTGATGTGCTGGTCGTGTTCGTCACCGAGCGGCCTGCCATTTCCAGCATCAAGATCACAGGCAATAAAGACATAGACACCGATCAGCTGATCAAGGCGCTGAAGGAGCAGGGCCTGGGCGACGGCCTGACCTTTGACCGGGCATTGCTGGACCGGGCCGAGCAGGAACTCAGGCGCCAGTATTTCAGCCGTGGCAAATACGGTGTAGAGATTTCTGCCACCGCCACACCGCTGGAGCGCAATCGTGTCGGCATTGCGATTGATATCTCGGAGGGTCGTGCAGCGCGTATACGTGAGATCAATATCATCGGCAATGACACCTTTGACGATGAGGATCTGCTGGCTGATTTCCAGTCGGGGATTACGGGCACGTTTTCCTTTTACACCGGGGACGATCAATACTCGAAGCAGAAGCTGTCTGCTGACCTGGAGACCCTGCGCTCCTTCTATCTGGATCGGGGCTATATCAATTTCTCCATCAGTTCTACGCAGGTATCCATTACCCCGGACAAGAAAGATATTTACATCACCATCAATGTGGTCGAGGGTGATAAATTTACGGTAAAAGACGTCAAGCTCGCGGGTGATCTGGTGTTGTCGGAGGCGGAGCTGGGGGCGCTGGTGACGGTGAAGCCGGGTGAAATATTCTCACGTAAAAGTGCAACCGATACCACCACCAAACTGATTGAGCGGCTGGGTGATGAGGGCTATGCCTTTGCCAATGTCAATGCCATTCCGGAGATTGACCAGACAGACAGACAGGTGGGGCTGACCTTTTTTGTGGATCCTGGCAAGCGGGTATATGTGCGGCGTATTAATGTGGCCGGTAATACCAAGACGCGTGATGAAGTGTTGCGGCGCGAGATGCGGCAGCTGGAAAGTGCATGGATATCGACCGAGAAGGTCAAGCGCTCGCGCGTGCGCCTGGACAAGCTCAGCTACTTCGAGGAGGTGAATGTGGAGACGCCGGCAGTCCCCGGCACAACCGACCAGGTAGACGTGAATTTCACGGTGGTTGAGAAGCCTTCCGGAAATCTGCTTGCAGGTCTGGGTTTTTCACAGAGCCAGGGTATCATTTTCAATACCAGCATCAAACAGGACAACTTCCTCGGCAGCGGCAAGCACGTGAGCGCAGCCTTCAATAACAGTCGGGTTAATACGGTGTATAGTTTCGCCTATACCAATCCGTACCATACGCCCGATGGCATCAGCCGCGGCTTTAGCCTTTTTTACAGAACGACGGATGCGAGCAACGCCAACATATCCAATTACAGCACCGACGTTCAAGGTGCTTTTGTCAACTACGGTATTCCACTGAACGAATACGACAGCGTGCGCTTGAGCGCGGGCTACGAGGGCACCAGCATACAAACAGGCACCCAAACGCCCACGGAATATACCGACTTCCTCGATGCCGCCGGCCGGGAAGAGTTTGCTACAATAAAACTGACCGGAGGGTGGTCGCACGACACACGCAATCGCGCTGTTTTTGCCGATGAAGGCATGTTTCAAAATCTGAGTGCCGAGGTGACTGCACCGGGCACCAATCTGGAATTTTATAAAGTCAGATACCGGCACCTGTTGCTGTACCCGCTGGCGAAATACTGGACCCTGTCACTGAATGGTGATGTTGGTTATGGTAAAAGCTTTGGTGATACTCCGGAGCTCCCGTTTTTTGAGAATTTTTTTGCGGGAGGGAGCCGTTCAGTGCGTGGCTTCAAGGATAATACACTTGGCCCCAGGGGCTCTAATGACCGGCCACTGGGCGGAAACCTAAAGGTGGTGGGAAATGCAGAGGTATTTTTTCCAGTGCCATTTGTCAGGGATAGCAAGTCGGTTCGTTTGAGTTTTTTTGTAGACATAGGAAATGTTTACGGTGATGAGGGTTTTGAGGCAAGTGAACTGCGCTACTCAAGCGGTTTGTCTGCAGTGTGGCTGTCGCCACTGGGTCCCTTGACCGTCAGTGTCGCGAAACCATTAAATAGCGGTCCGGAAGATGATGAACAGAGCTTCCAGTTTACACTGGGCTCACTTTTTTAACTCAGGAGCAGGCATTTGAAAAGATATGCAATGATTGCAGTTGCGGTGATGCTGGTCTGGACTGGAGCGGCCTCCGCAGCCGAGCTCAAGCTTGGGTTTGTCAATGCGGCCAAGATACTGGAAGAGGCCCCGCAGGCGGATGCCGCACGCAACAAGCTGGAAAAAGAATTTTCCGCACGCAACAAAAAGCTGATTGATGGCCAGAAGGAACTCAAGACCCTGGAAGACAAGGTCAGCAAGGACGCGGCGGTAATGAGCGATGTCGAGCGTGCCAAGGCTGAGCGTAATATCAACGCCTTGCGGCGTGACATGAAGCGTGAACAGGACGAGGCGCGCGAGGATTTCAATATTCGTCGCAATGAAGAGTTCTCAAAACTGCAGAAACTGGTGTATGACGCCATCGTGGCATTGGCCAAGCAGGAGAGCTACGATCTGATCATAGGCGATGGCGCAATCTATTCGAGCGAGCGTATTGATATCACCGACAAGGTAATGGCGCGCCTCAAGGCGGCGCCGCTGGAGGCAGGCAAGAACGGCGGCCCACAAACTGCCGTACCCAAGCAGTAATGGTGGTGCTCAGTGGGTCGCATCCTCGCTGAGATCGCCCGCCATATTGGTGCCGAAGTCCGGGGTGATGCGGACTGCGTCATTCATGGGCTCGCACCGCTGGAGCGTGCAACATCAGGGGAGCTGAGCTATCTTGCAGGTAGTGGGCGCTATCGCAAATTTCTGTCCCACACCCGCGCCTCTGCGGTTATTCTTTCGGCACAGAATGCCCCTCACTGCCCGGTCGCTGTACTGATCGTACCTGATCCAGAGCTGGCCTATGCGCGTGCCGCCACCCTGCTGACAGCACAGCCTGGAAGGCAGGGTGTACACCCTTCGGCCTGGGTTAGTCCGCAGGCACGCGTTGATGAGAGCGCCTGGGTGGGTCCGCAGTGTGTCATCGAGGCTGGCGTATCGCTGGGCTCCAATGTCCAGCTGGGTCCGGGCTGTGTGGTCGAGGCCGGTGTCAGCATAGGCGCGGATTCCCGCCTGGTGGCACAGGTTACCGTCTGCCATGGCAGCATCATTGGCCGCCGCGTTCTGATTCACCCAGGAGCTGTGGTCGGCAGTGACGGATTTGGCCTGGCCAACGATCATGGGGTCTGGATCAAGATCCCACAGCTCGGACGTGTGCGGATAGGTGATGATGTCGAGATCGGCGCCAATACCACCATTGATCGCGGCGCACTTGACGATACCGTCATAGGTGAGGGTGTCAAGCTGGATAATCAGATACAGGTGGCGCACAACGTCCATATTGGCGCACATACGGCAATTGCGGGGTGCGTGGGGATTGCCGGCAGTGCACGCATTGGCCAGCGTTGCCGTATCGGTGGTGGCGTAGGGATTGCCGGTCATCTGGAAATCGCAGATGATGTAACGGTTACCGGTATGTCGCTGGTGAGCAAATCCATACGCACGTCTGGCGTCTATTCCTCCAGCGTCCCTGCCGAGCCAGTAGCAGCCTGGAACAAGAATCTTGCGCGCCTGCGGCGACTGGAGCAGCTTAGCAAGCGCCTGAGCGCGCTGGAGGGCATGCCTGTCGAGTGCAGCAGTAATACTAAAAAAAAGGGATACACATGAGTGGTATGGATATTCACGAAGTGCTGCAATACTTGCCGCATCGCTATCCCTTTCTTCTGATCGATCGTGTCCTTGAGTGTACGCCTGGTGAGTCACTGACGGCGGTCAAGAATGTCACCGTCAATGAGCCGTATTTCCAGGGCCACTTTCCGCATCGGCCGGTAATGCCGGGCGTGATGATACTTGAGGCCATGGCGCAAGCCACGGGCATCCTGGCATTTCGCACCACCCAGACACGCCCCAGTGAACACCTGCTCTACTACCTGGTGGGTATCGATGATGCGCGCTTCAAGCAGCCTGTAGAACCGGGCGATCAGCTGATTATCGAGGTGCGTACGGAGCGCAACATGCGTGGCCTGTGGAAATTTTCCGCCGAGGCGAAGGTGGAGGGCAAGCTGGTGGCAAATGCCAACCTGATGTGCGCCCGCAAGGAAGTCTGACGGTGGAGAAGGCCATGGTTGATGCGCGCGCCGTTGTCGAGCCTGGCGCAAAACTTGCCCCTGGTGTGAGTATAGGCGCCTATTCCATAATCGGCCCGCAGGTCGAGATCGGTGCTGGTACATGGATCGGGCCGCACGTGGTCGTCACAGGACGTACCCATATTGGATGCAATAACCGGATATTTCAATTCGCTTCGCTCGGCGAGGAACCGCAGGACAAAAAGTATTCCGGCGAAGATACCTTACTCACAATCGGTGATCGCAATGTCATACGTGAGCACTGCACCATGAGTCGCGGCACAGGCCAGGGTGGCGGCATTACGCAGGTAGGGAATGACAACTGGATCATGGCCTACGTGCACATTGCGCATGACTGCGCAGTGGGTCACCAAACCATCTTCGCCAATTCGGCGTCGCTTGCCGGGCATGTGACGGTAGGAGATTATGCAATACTGGGCGGATTTACACTGGTGCACCAGTTCTGCGCCATTGGCGCACACAGTTTTTGCGGCATGGGCAGTGTTATTTCCAAGGATATTCCGCCCTATACCATGGTTTCCGGCAATATGGCGCGTGCCCACGGCCTTAATAGCGAGGGGCTTAAGCGTCGCGGCTTCAGTGCTGACACCCTGCGCCATCTGCGCGAGGCGTACAAAATACTCTATAAATCCAAGCTCACAGTAGTCCAGGCGCTTGTGCGACTTAAAGAGATGCAACACGAGTGCTCCGAGGTGGGTGTGCTGGTGGCCTTTCTGGAGCGCGTGACGCGCGGAATAGTAAGATGACAGAAAATAGACATAAGAGAAAATCGGAATGGAGAAGGGGCGCTACTTTCCTCTTTCCCATTTTCTCTTGTATCTGCCGTTAAATGCGTATCGGCATTGTTGCGGGCGAGGCGTCCGGGGATATTCTGGGTGCGGGGTTGATACGCGCCATCAGGGCGCGTCACCCAGATGCCGTGTTTGAGGGTATCGCTGGTCCACGCATGATAGAGCAGGGGTGTTGCGCGCTTTATCCGGCGCATAAACTTGCGGTCATGGGTATTTCAGAAGTACTGGGTCGTTTGTTTGAACTGCTCAAGATCAGGGCGCAACTGCTGCGTCACTTTATCGATAATCCGCCGGATATTTTTATCGGCATCGATGCGCCGGATTTCAATCTGAGGCTTGAGCGAGGGCTCAAGCGCGCTGGTATACGCACCGTACATTATGTCAGCCCTTCGGTATGGGCCTGGCGAAATTATCGTGTACGTACGATAGGGTATTCGGTAGATCTCATGTTGACCTTGTTTCCCTTCGAGGCCGATTTCTACGCGGCGCAGCCGGGCCACCAGGTACCAGCATGCTTTGTCGGCCACCCGCTCGCGGACATGATAGGCCCGCCTGCCGCAGAGGATGCAGCGTTGCGACTGAGATTGCGGCGTGAATTAGGCTTGGTGGAAGATGTGCCGGTAATTGCATTGCTGCCGGGTAGCCGTGAAACCGAGTTGGGTCGTCTGGCCGCACCGTTTATCGAAGCGGCGGCCTGGTGCGTGAGGCATCGGCCCGAATTACAGTTCATCGCGCCACAGGCCAGTGCACAGACGCGCACACTGTTTGAGCAGGCACTGGCGCAGCATGCGCCACACCTCCCGATTACCCTTGTCAACGGCAGGGCGCAGGATGCCCTGCGCAGCGCTGATGCTGTGCTTGTCGCCTCCGGCACGGCAACACTGGAGGCATTGTTGTTGCGGCGGCCCATGGTGGTCGCTTATCGCATGGCACCCCTGACTGCATGGATCACGCGCCGGATGCTGAAGGTACCGTATTTTTCGCTGCCCAATCTGTTGGCGGACAAGGCGCTGGTGCCCGAGTTCAGTCAGGAGCAGGTAACGGTTGAAAATCTGGGGCCTGCATTGCTGGCCTGTTTAGATGAAACGCAACAACAGAGTGCTGTGATGAAAGAGTTTGATCGGATTCATCAGGCACTGCGTTGTAATGCGGATTCGGCGGCGGCTGAGGCCGTGCTGGGGCTGTTGAGCCAAGCATGAAGCATAACGTTGACAGCCAGTATGGCCTGAGTTTTTCGCTGCCGGAGGGCAGGGTTGCAGGTGTTGACGAGGTAGGCCGTGGGCCGTGGGCAGGGCCGGTGCTGGCAGCGGCAGTAATTCTGGCGCCGGGACAGGGCATCGTGGGGCTGGCCGATTCAAAAAAACTGAGCAGCAAGGTGCGTGAGAGACTGGCCATACAGATACGCGCATCGGCGATAGCTTGGGCGCTGGGCGCTGCCTCGGTCGACGAGATAGACCAATTGAACATTGGCCGTGCCACACTGCTGGCCATGCAGCGCGCGATTGAAGCGCTCACGGTTGCGCCAGACTATGTGCTGGTTGATGGCAACGTAAGCCCCGCAGCGCCTTACCCGGTGATCACTGTTGTTAAGGGTGATGCCACGGTTGCATCGATCAGCGCTGCATCGATTATCGCCAAAGTAGAGCGTGACGGCATCATGACTGAACTCGATAAGCGTTATCCGGGCTATGGCTTTGCCCAACACAAGGGCTATGGCACGGCGCAGCACATGGAAGCTTTGCGCAGCCTGGGTGTCTGTGTGGAACACCGCCGTTCATTTGCACCGGTACGTGTGCAGCTCGCTCATAGAGGTACAGCATGACAGCAAGTTTTGTGCATCTGCGTCTGCACACCGAATACTCGTTGATAGACGGGACGGTGCGCATTGAGCCTCTGATGCAGTCGCTGCGCTCGGCTGGCATGGGGGCGGTAGCGCTGACCGATCAGTGCAATCTGTTTGCGATGGTTAAGTTTTACCGTGCGGCAACGCAGGCCGGTATCAAGCCAATTATCGGTGTAGACGTGTGGATACGGCGCAGTGGAAATGCAGCACCTGGCAGGCTCGTGCTGCTGTGCCAAAATGAGCGCGGCTATCGCAATCTCACGCGCCTCGTCACACGCAGCTATACCGAAGGCCAGCAGCAGGGTGCACCCACACTGCAAAAGGAATGGCTTGCCGGTGCGAGTGAGGGCCTGATAGCACTCTCCGGCGGGCATGCAGGGGACATTGGTCAGGCCCTGCTGGCGCAGCAACACACCCAGGCCGAAGCACTGCTGCAGGAATGGCTGGGGTTATTTCCGGAACGCTTTTATCTCGAAGTGAGTCGTGCCGGGCGCGAGGGCGAGGAAGACTGTCTGCATGCAACGGTGCAGCTCGCGTTGGATACGCAGACCCCGGTAGTGGCCACCAATGACGTACGTTTTCTGGCGCGGGACGATTTTGAAGCGCACGAAGCGCGTGCCTGCATTCATGAGGGCCGTATCCTGGCTGACCCGCGCAGGCCACGTCACTACACGGAACAGCAATATCTGCGTAGCCCGGAAGAAATGGCCGAGCTGTTTGCCGATTTGCCAGAGGCATTGGAGAACACAGTCGAGATCGCGCGCCGTTGCAATCTCAGTCTGCGATTGGGTGAAAATTACATGCCCGATTTCCCGGTGCCGGACGGCGTTACGCTTGAGCATCATCTGCGTGTGGAAGCTGAGCGCGGATTGCAGCTACGGATCGCTGTCTTGCTGGAGGCGGTCACCGTGCCTGCCAACGACTATCAGGTCAGGCTTGCGACCGAACTCGATGTTATCAACCGGATGGGTTTCGCGGGCTATTTTTTGATCGTAGCGGACTTCATACGCTGGGCCAAGGATAACGGTATTCCCGTGGGGCCAGGACGCGGTTCGGGGGCGGGCTCGCTGGTGGCCTACGTGCTGGGTATTACAGATGTTGATCCAATTTATCATGGGCTGCTGTTCGAGCGTTTTCTTAATCCGGAGCGGGTCTCTCTGCCGGATTTCGATATTGATTTCTGCATGGAGCGCCGGGATGAGGTAATTGACTACGTGGCCCGACGCTACGGGCGCGAACGCGTATCGCAAATCATCACCTACGGCAGCATGGCGGCAAAGGCAGTGGTGCGCGACGTGGGCCGGGTGCTGGGATTACCTTATGGCTATGTCGATACCATCGCCAAGCTGATCCCGTTTGAGCTTGGTATTACGCTGGAGCGCGCTCTCAAGCAGGAGCCAGCCCTGCGCGAGAGATGTGAAAACGAAGATGAAGCCCGCACCCTGCTGGATCTCGCGCGCAAGCTCGAAGGCATCACCCGCAATGCAGGCAAGCATGCCGGTGGACTGGTTATTGCACCTTCGGCGCTTACCGACTTCACGCCGTTGTACTGTGAACAGGGGGCGGAGGTCTGCGTGACCCAGTTCGACAAGGACGATATCGAGGCCGTCGGCCTGGTCAAATTTGACTTTCTCGGGCTGCGCACACTCACCATCATTGACTGGACAGTGAAGAATCTGCGCCAGCGCGGCGTCGAGGTAGATATTGCCCGGCTGGCGCTGGATGACAAGGCCGCCTTTGAGTTGCTGAAATCCTGTGCTACCAGCGCTGTATTTCAGCTGGAATCACGCGGCATGCGTGATCTCATCAAACGGCTGCAGCCCGACCGGTTTGATGAAATCGTGGCCTTGGTGGCGCTGTTTCGGCCCGGCCCACTGCAGTCCGGTATGGTGGATGACTTCATCAACCGCAAACATGGCAAGGCACGGGTGGATTACCCGCACCCGGATCTGATGCCCATTCTCAAGCCGACCTATGGTGTGATCTTGTATCAAGAGCAGGTGATGCAGATAGCGCAGGTGCTGGCGGGCTATACGCTCGGCGCTGCGGATATGCTGCGGCGTGCGATGGGTAAAAAGAAGCCGGCCGAAATGGCCAAACAGCGTGACATTTTCATGCAAGGTGCGGCCAAGCATGGCGTCAGACCGGCTGCAGCAACCCATATCTTCGATTTGATGGAAAAGTTCGCGGACTACGGTTTCAATAAATCGCACTCCGTCGCGTATGCCCTGATCGCCTACCAGACCGCTTGGCTCAAGGCGCATTATCCAGCGGCCTTTATGGCAGCAGTATTATCGGCCGACATGGACAATACCGACAAGATCGTGGCCCTGATGGACGAATGCCGGGCCATGAATCTCACTATCGTGCCGCCTGACATCAATCGCTGCGACCATGCATTCACCGTGCACGACGACAGTGCGTTGCTGTATGGGCTGGGTGCCATCAAGGGTGTTGGTGCGGCGGCTATAGAGGGTGTGCTGGAAAACCGCAGCAAGGCGGGAAAATTCGTCGACCTGTTTGATTTCTGCCGCCGCATCGACATGCGCAAGGCCAACCGGCGCGTTCTGGAGGCGCTGATTCGCTCAGGTGCGCTGGATGTCCTGGGACCAGGCCGCGCTACCCTGTTTGCGACGTTGCCACTAGCGCTGAATGCGGCGGAGCATGAATTGCGCGACCGTATCGCCGGGCAGGACGACCTGTTTGGCACAGGCGCACGGCGCACCTCCGAAACCCTGCAATTTGTGTCCGTGGATGAATGGACTGAAGGCGAGCGCCTGCAGCATGAGAAAGAAACGCTTGGCTTGTACCTCACCGGGCATCCCGTTGAGCGCTATCGGGAAGAGCTTGCCAGCATCGTTAGTTGTGTGCTGGCCGACATCAGGCCAATGCAGGGCCAGAGTGTCATCGTAGGTGGCTTGGTCGTGGCGCTAAGGGTAATGAATAACCGGCGCGGTGAGCGAATGGCGTTTATTACGCTTGACGACCGCACGGCACGGGTTGAGATTGCGGTGTTCTCGGACGTGTACCAGCATCATCGCGAGTTGCTTGCCAAGGACAAGCTGCTGGTGATTGAGGGTGAAGTCAGTTTGGATGAGTACACGGGCAATTACAAGATGAGCGCCCTGCACATCACCGATATTAACCAGGCACGTGAGCGTCATGCCCGGAGACTGGTGATTGATCTCGAGCCACTCCAGGGGGATATTGGCATTGCGGCCCAACTTTCAGAATTGTTGGAGCCATTCCGTAATGGAGGTTGCCCGGTATGGATAAATTACAGTAATGCGTATAATGGCAGCAGGATCGATGCAGATCTTGCGCTGGGCGAAGAATGGCGCGTACATCCCACGGATGAACTGCTGCACCGCCTTGAAGGGCTGGTGGGGAAAGATCACGTCAAGGTAGTATATAACCACCCGACTGCATAGAGGCGCGACGTTTATCCATGAAGCTCAACTTTCTTGATTTTGAACAGCCAATCGCCGAGCTTGAAGCCAAGATTGACGAGCTACGTTATGTTGACAGTGACAACGCCGTCAATCTCAGCGATGAAATCCTCCGCATTGAAGCCAAGAGCCGCAAGCTCACCGAATCCATCTTTGCGTCACTGACATCCTGGCAGATTTCGCAGCTCGCACGCCATCCGCAGCGACCGCAGATGCCGCACTATATCGAACGTATTTTTACCGACTTTGAAGAGCTGCACGGTGACCGTTGCTTCGGCGATGATGCAGCTATCGTGGGTGGTGTGGCGCGGCTGGAGGGGCGTCCGGTCATGCTGGTGGGTACCGTCAAAGGCGTTGATACCAAGGAAAAAGTGTGGCGCAATTTCGGCATGCCGCGCCCGGAAGGCTACCGCAAGGCGTTACGCCTGATGCAGATGGCGGAGCGTTTCCGCCTGCCTATTCTTACCTTCATCGATACACCCGGCGCCTATCCGGGTGTGGGCGCGGAAGAGCGTGGACAGAGCGAGGCCATTGCGCGTAACCTGATGGCCATGAGTACACTGCAAACACCGATCATTTGTACCGTTACCGGTGAAGGTGGCTCTGGCGGAGCACTGGCCATCGGTGTCGGCGACCATGTCATGATGCTGCAATACGGCACCTACTCCGTCATCTCGCCGGAGGGTTGTGCCTCCATCCTCTGGAAGAGTGCTGCCAAGGCGCCCGAGGCAGCAGAAATCATGGGTATTACCTCTGATCGCCTGAAAAATCTGGGGCTGGTGGATGAAGTGGTGCCGGAACCGTTGGGCGGCGCGCATCGGGATGTTGCGGCCATGGCGCGTGAGATCAAGCGTGCCTTGCTGGACAGTCTTGGGCGAATGGAGGGTATGCCGGTGGAGAAGCTTACGGGCACGCGTTACGAACGTTTGCTGCGCTTTGGAGCCTATCAGGAATAGTCACCTGAAGTTGCGCGGCAATCAGGCACTTTCTGTGATGTCCTCACCACACCGCTCATTACTTGTCTCTCGTCTGCATGCGCTACTGGCACACTATCCCGCTGCACGCTGTTGGGTAGCCTACAGCGGCGGGTTGGATTCGCATGTGTTGCTGCATGCCATGGCGAGTCTGCGCGGTCGTCTGCCGGAGATCGCCGTAGAGGCGATACACGTCAACCATGCACTGCAAATCCATGCCCAGCAGTGGGCAGAACACTGTGCGCTGACATGCGCCGCATTACAGCTTCCCTGTCATGTACTGCACGTCAATGCCGCCTCAGCCGTGGGCGAGAGTCCAGAGGCGGCGGCACGCCATGCACGCTACCAGGCGTTCTCAGGCATGATGCGGAAAGGTGATATCCTGCTGACGGCGCATCAGCGCGACGATCAGGCCGAGACACTGTTGTTACAGCTTCTGCGCGGTGCTGGACTGCATGGCTTGGCGGCGATGCCGGTGTCTGCCAGATTCGGCGCGGGCATGCATCTGCGGCCGTTACTGGAGTTTACGCGCGCCCAATTGCAACATTATGCCCATGAGCAACAGCTGGCTTCGATTGAAGATCCCAGCAATGCCGAAACCAGCTTCGACCGTAACTATGTGCGGCATGAAATCATGCCGCGACTGGAAGCACGCTGGCCAGCTGTCAGCAATACGTTTGCGCGCAGCGCGCGGCACGCGGCAGACGCTGCCTGCCTGCTGGATGCCATGGCGCAGGGTGACTTTGCGCAGGTGGCGGATGAGTCCGGCGGGCTTTCCGTGGCACGACTGAGAACTCTGGAGTCGCCGCGCCAGCGCAACATATTGCGGGCCTGGTTCAGGCAGCTGAGGCTGTCACTGCCGTCGACTGCCCACATCGAACACATTCTGCATGACATGGTAGCAGTCGCGAGCGATCGGGTACCCTGTGTACGCTGGCAGGGGGTAGAGGTGCGGCGCTATCGCGACCTCCTGTATGCGCTGCCACCCTTGCAGGCGCATGACGCCGCGATGGTTCTGCCGTGGGACATGCAGCGCCCACTGCCGCTCCCGGCCGATCTCGGCACCCTCAGTGCGATACCCGCCCAGGGTTGCGGGCTCAAGGCATCGCTGTGTGGCGCAGCGGATGTCAGTGTGCGCTTCCGCCGCGGTGGCGAGCGCTGCCGCCCGGCCCGGCGCGGTCACAGCCATGAGCTCCGGAAATTATATCAGGAGGCCGGTATCCCGCCTTGGCAGCGTGACCGCATACCCTTGATTTATGTAGGCCCTACTCTCGCCGCAGTGGGTGCTTTATGGTGTTGCGAGCCGCTCCATGCCGGGCCCGGAGAAGACGGGCTGCTCATCATTCAGCAGGCCTGGTCGGGTGCCTGAGTGCCCACTTTCCGTTGTGCGGGACCAGGCTTTCTGGTACTCTGCAGTCCCATCTGGCGTCATTCCCTGAGCGCCATAAACACCGGGTTTTCATGACCAAATTTATTTTCGTCACCGGCGGCGTCGTGTCCTCGTTGGGCAAGGGCATCGCCTCCGCATCAATTGGGGCCATTCTGGAGGCGCGTGGACTGAAAGTAACGCTACTCAAGCTCGACCCCTACATCAACGTCGATCCTGGCACCATGAGTCCGTTTCAGCACGGAGAGGTGTTTGTGACCGAAGACGGCGCGGAGACTGACCTTGACCTGGGTCACTACGAACGCTTCGTGGGCGCCACCATGAGCAAACGCAACAATTTCACTACCGGCCAGATATACGAGAATGTCATTCGCAAGGAACGTCGCGGCGAATATCTCGGTGGTACGGTGCAGGTGATTCCGCACATTACTGACGAGATAAAGCGCTGTATCCGCGAGGGTGCAGGCGACGCTGACATTGCCATGGTGGAAATTGGTGGCACGGTAGGCGATATTGAATCATTGCCGTTCCTTGAGGCGATTCGCCAGATGGGTGTTGAACTGGGCCCGCAGCATACGTTGTTTGTGCATCTGACACTGGTTCCGTATATTGCCACCGCGGGTGAGATCAAGACCAAACCCACCCAACACTCGGTGAAGGAACTGCGTAGCATTGGTATTCAGCCCGACATGCTGCTGTGCCGTACCGCGCGCGCCTTGCCGGAGGCCGAGCGACGCAAGATCGCATTGTTCACCAATGTACAGGAAAAGGCTGTGATCTCCGCCCTGGACGTCGACAACATTTATAAAATCCCGCTGTTATTTCATGAGCAGGGCATTGATGAAATCGTGGCGGACAAGCTGCACCTCACGGTGGGCAAGGCAGAGTTGTCGGGGTGGGAGGCGGTGGTGCGCGCAGGGGAGCAGTCCAATGGCGAAGTCACCATCGCGATGGTGGGCAAGTATGTCAACCTGACTGAATCCTACAAGTCTCTGTCGGAGGCGCTGACGCATGCCGGTATCCACACGCTTACGCGAGTGCGTATCGTGTATGTCGATTCCGAGGAGATTGAGAAGAACGGAATTGCACAACTGGAGGGTGTCGACGGGATACTGGTGCCAGGTGGTTTTGGTGAGCGCGGTATAGAGGGCAAGATACGTGCGGTCAACTATGCCCGCACCCGCGGCATCCCGTATCTGGGTATCTGCCTCGGTATGCAGGTGGCGGTGATCGAATTTTCGCGCAATCAGGCCGGACTCACTGCGGCGCACAGCACCGAGTTCAATCCACAGGCCGAGAATCCTGTGATCGCGCTCATTACCGAATGGAAGACGGCGGATGGTATGGTGGAAAAGCGCAGCGTAGAGTCCGATCTGGGCGGTACCATGCGGCTGGGTGCGCAGCCTTGCCGTCTTGTTGCGGGAACGATTGCGCACACGCTATACGGCAAAGATGTGATTGTAGAGCGACACCGGCATCGTTATGAGTTCAATAATAACTATCTCGATATCTTGCAGCAGAAGGGGCTGGTTATTTCGGGCCGCTCTCTGGATGACAGGCTGGTGGAAATGATCGAGATTGCATCGCACCCGTGGTTCGTGGGCTGTCAGTTCCACCCCGAATTTACGTCCACGCCGCGTCAAGGTCATCCACTGTTCAGCGGCTTTATACAGGCAGCCCGCCGGCAGCATGCGCAGAGCGCGGAGCGTATGCCGGAAGCGGCATTCAACTGATGAAACTGTGCGATTTCGAAGTGGGACAGGAGTACCCACTGTTCCTGATCGCCGGGCCATGCGTGATTGAGAGCCACGCCCTGGCACTGGAGAGCGCGGGGCGCCTCAAGGAGATCACCGCCAAGCTCGATATTCCATTTATTTATAAATCGTCCTTCGACAAGGCGAACCGTTCCTCAGGAAAAAGTTTTCGTGGCCCGGGCCTGGAGCAGGGTCTGCGCATCCTGCAAGCTGTCAAACAGCAGCTTGGTGTACCGGTGCTCACTGACGTGCACGAAGATACGCCACTGGATGAAGTTGCTGAGGTGGTGGATGTGTTGCAGACCCCTGCCTTTCTGTGCCGGCAGACCAATTTTATCCAAAGTGTCGCGCGTCTTGGCAAGCCAGTGAATATCAAGAAAGGGCAGTTTCTGGCGCCCTGGGACATGAAAAATGTGGTCGAAAAAGCACGTGAGGCCGGGAATCAAGCAATCATGGTCTGCGAGCGCGGCGTGTCATTTGGTTACAATAATCTGGTGTCTGATATGCGCTCGCTCGCGGTGATGCGAGCGACAGGTTGTCCAGTGGTGTTTGATGCAACGCATTCGGTGCAGCTCCCCGGCGGGCAGGGAACGAGCTCCGGCGGGCAGCGCGAATTCGTGCCGGTATTGGCGCGGGCTGCCGTCGCGGCAGGCGTTGCAGGCGTATTTATGGAAACCCATCCCACGCCTGAGACGGCGCTGAGCGACGGCCCTAATGCCTGGCCTCTGGCGCACATGGAAGAGTTGCTGACGACGTTGCTGCTGCTGGATAAGGCCACCAAGGCACGCGGCTTTATTGAAGATCGACTTTAGGCCAGTTTGTATTTTGTGCTGGGCGATGAGCAGCTATGTGATTCGCAGGGATTCGGACCGGCAGTCTGCTGTGAAATGGGTTAACACGATTATTTATAAGGAAAGGGCGCGGTGGTAAAAATCAAGGATGTGCGTGCACGGGAAGTGATCGACTCACGCGGTAATCCCACAGTAGAAGCAGACGTTATTCTGGAGTCAGGTGTGCGTGGCAGGGCAGCAGTGCCGTCCGGTGCTTCCACCGGTGCGAGAGAAGCGATCGAGCTACGCGACGGTGATGTCAGCCGCTACGGTGGGAAGGGCGTGCTACAGGCAGTAGCACATGTGAACACGGTGCTGCGCCAGGCCCTGACAGGTATCCCGGCCAGTGATCAGGCACGATTGGATGCTGTTATGTGCGAGCTGGACGGTACGCCGAACAAGGCTCGGCTGGGCGCAAATGCAATTCTTGCCGTCTCGCTCGCGGCCGCGCACGCTGCGGCTGCAGATTCAGGTCAGCCACTGTACAGGTACCTGGCACCATCGACGGGCGGAAAGTTCGTGCTGCCGGTGCCGATGATGAACATCATTAATGGCGGCGCGCATGCGGATAATAATGTTGACCTGCAGGAGTTCATGATTCTGCCAGTGGGCATGCCGAGCCTGAGTGAGGCGATCCGCTGTGGTGCCGAGGTGTTCCATGCCCTGAAGAAGGTGCTGCACGATAAAGGACTCTGCACGGCAGTGGGTGACGAAGGCGGATTTGCGCCCGACCTTGACTCCAACGAGGCCGCCATACAGGTGATACTGGAAGGCATCGAACGTGCCGGTTACACGCCGGGGCAGGACGTATACCTCGGCCTGGATGCCGCAAGCTCGGAGTTTTACCGTGACGGCCACTACGTGCTGGCGTCCGAAAACAAGCGCCTTACCGGCGCCGAGTTTTCCGACTATCTTGCGGCCTGGGTAGACAAATACCCCATACTCACCATTGAGGACGGCATGGCAGAGACTGACTGGGACGGATGGGCGTTACTGAGCCGTAGCCTGGGCGGACGTGTGCAGCTGGTGGGTGATGACCTGTTTGTCACTAATACCCGGATTTTTGAACAGGGCATTGCCAAAAATATTGCCAACTCGATCTTGATCAAGGTAAACCAGATCGGCACACTGAGTGAAACGCTGGCCGCCATTGCCATGGCGAAACAGGCCGATTACACGGCCGTGATCTCGCACCGCTCCGGTGAAACCGAGGACACTACCATTGCCGATCTGGCAGTGGCGACGGGTGCAGGGCAGATCAAGACCGGTTCCATGTCACGCTCAGATCGTGTGGCGAAGTATAATCAGTTGTTGCGAATTGAGGAGGAGCTTGGTGCGCAGGCGGAGTATGCCGGGCGTGCCGCATTTCGCAGCCTGCAATCGTGAGGGTCACAGGCGCACTGTGAAGATTGTTATCGCTCTGCTGGGGGTGTTGGTGCTGGCGCTGCAATATCCACTCTGGATGGGTAGCGGCAGCCTTGTCGATACCTGGAAGTTACGGCAGGAGCGTGATGTCCAGCAAGCAGAGAATCATATGCTCATGGAGCGCAACCAGGCGCTTGAAGCCGAAGTAAATGATTTGAAGCAAGGCCTGGCTGCAATTGAGGAACGGGCCCGTAGCGAGCTTGGCATGACAAAAAAAGACGAGACATTTTACCAGGTTATACACGAATAGCAGATACTGACCGCTTGCGCCAGACTTGAGACAGCCAAACAGCATACAGACTGAACAGCGTTACTGGGCGGTAGTGCCTGCTGCCGGTAGTGGCACACGAATGGGGGCAGCGCTACCGAAGCAGTATCTGCCGCTTGCTGGCCGTACAGTCATCGAGCATACGCTGCAACGCCTGCTCGATCATGAAACGATAACGGGCGTTGTCGTGGCAGTTGCCGCCGACGATAGTCACTTTGCCGCGATCAGGGCCAGGCTTGCCGACCACGGCAAGCCTTTGCTGGTAGCAGAGGGCGGGGCCGAGCGTTTTCAGTCTGTGCTGAGTGCGCTCCAGTTGCTGGCGCAGACAGCCTCCGCGACGGATTGGGTGCTGGTGCACGATGCGGTGCGCCCATGTATCCGCCGGGATGATATTGACCGCTTGCTGCAAGCCCTTGGTGGGCATGTGGCAGGTGCTTTGTTGGGCCTCCCGTTGCTTGATACGATCAAGCGCGTAGACTCAGCATCCCGGGTAGAGGCGACACTGGACCGCAGTTTGTTATGGCGGGCCCTGACGCCACAGGCGTTCCGGCTGGGTGCGCTGGATGCTGCACTGAGAGGTGTGCTGGCAGACAGGGTGCCAGTGACAGATGAGTGTGCTGCGATGGAGCGCACCGGTGCAGTGCCCCTCATGCTACAGGGCGCGGCTGATAATATCAAAATTACCCGGTCGCAGGATCTGGTGCTCGCCGAGTTTTACTTAAGCCAACAGAGGAATGAACAGTGAGAGTTGGCTATGGTTACGATGCACATGCCTTCGCGGAAGGGAGAAGGCTGGTGCTGGGAGGCATCGTTGTCCCGTATGCGAAAGGGTTGGCGGCGCATTCGGACGGTGATGTGCTGATTCATGCAGTTTGCGATGCATTGCTGGGTGCGGCGGGGCTGGGCGACATCGGCCGAATATTCCCGGATACTGATGTCCGCTACCACGACATTGACAGTCGTGTGTTGCTGCAGGAGGTCGTGCTTTTGCTGCGCGGACACAGTCTGGGCATTTCGAACATCGACAGCACAATCGTGGCGCAGGCACCCAGACTTGCGCCGCATATCGAAGATATGCGCAAGCTGCTGGCGGATGACCTCGGCATGGATGTCTCACGCCTCAACATCAAGGCCAAGACCACCGAGGGGATGGGATATATAGGCCGTTCTGAAGGTATCGAGGCCCATGCGGTGGTGATGCTGAAGGAGCTCCAGCCCGACACGCCCAGGGAAGGATAGGATGCTGCTGCTTTGCGATGGAGTGGAGTGCTAGTTGCCCGCCTTTTTCAGCAGTACATAAACGGCGCCTGTGCCGCCGTCTGCGGGGCGGGCCGAGCAGAATGCCAACACTTCATCGCGCTGCTGTAACCAGTGACTAAGCTTCCCCTTTAATACCGGCAGCTTGTGGCGTGACCCAAGGCCCTTGCCGTGAATCATGCGTACACAGCGCACATCATTGCGGCGGCAAGCAGCCAGAAAACGCGTCAGGGCGTTGCGTGCCTCGGGCACAGTCATGCCGTGGAGATCGAGCTCGGCACCCACGCTGAACTGGCCGCGGCGCAGCTTGCGTAACAGTCCGTGCTGGAGGCTGCTGCGTTGAAACAGCAGCTCCTCACCTGCTTCTACTTCTGCCGTGTAGGGACTGTCTGAAAGCATGTCACGCAGAACCTGCTGCTCATCGATCTCCTTTTGGCGTGGGTGAGGTGACGGCTTCTTCGCCATGAAAGTAACCTTGTCGTTGCGCAAAGGCACGGTCTTGCTGACCGCATGACGGAACAACTCGGCATCCTTCTGCGATATCTTTGATCTGCGCTGCATGGCTAATTGGATGCAGGCTGATGTGATTCGTTCAGCAACAATGTTACTTTGTCTGCGGGTAGTGGATGGCCAAAGTAATAGCCTTGGGCATGGTCACAGCCGAGATTTTTGAGTTTGTCTGCAATCTGGATATTATCCACGCCCTTGGCGCCCACGCCATAGAACGCCCAGATGGCAGTGCCGGGCATAAACGGCCAGCCGACCTGCAGGCGCTTTGGATGCTGCTCCGGAGTTAACAGGGCTTCAGGCAGGAAGCGCAGACGGCCACTATCGTCGGCGTAAAAAAGGTCGAGTTGCGCCCCCAGCGCACTCTGTTTGGGTGCGCTGCACGCTGCGTGCGGGTTCGCGCCTTGATGTGATTTCAGTGTGAGAGTGGGGAACAGGATAAACTTGGCATGCGCCCACGAACTGCCGAGCAGTAGTAGACAGACGCCCAACAGGTGAGGCAGGCATCTTGCCAACAGCAATTGCAGGTTCATATCGGATCTCACATTAAAATTAGCCGCAACCGCACTGCCCTCAGGTAAAATGTACCTGAGATGGCGGTTACACTAAAAACATACGACCCGACATATGGGAAAAGACGGGGACAAGCCGGCGGGGACAGATTGTCTCCAGTCGTCGTTGTTATAGTGTCACTGAACCCTGTGAGAATAAAGTAAACGGCTTGATAATCAAGAGGTGTTTAATTATCAGGCCTTAGGTTGGTGGTATATGCCGGGGTGCACCGGCTGTGATGCACTACGTCGGGCCTGCCTCTATGTAAGGCGTCCGAGGGTGGATCCTGCAGCCTTTTGCGTAAATATTTTTTACGTTCTTGTAACGATAGGGTCATGAGAATTCTGCTGACGAATGATGATGGCTACCTGGCCCCGGGCATTATCCGTCTGGCGCAGGCACTGCGCACACGGGCCGATGTGACCGTGGTGGCCCCGGATCGTGACCGTAGCGGCGCCAGCAACTCACTGACACTCGACAGCCCGATCCGGGCTACCTGGACTGACAATGACTGCATCCGGGTCGACGGTACGCCGACGGACTGCGTCCACCTCGCGATCACCGGCCTGCTGGAGCAGGAGCCGGACATGGTCGTGTCGGGAATTAATGCGGGTGCTAATCTGGGCGATGATGTGCTCTATTCAGGAACGGTGGCCGCTGCCATGGAGGGGCGGTTTCTGGGTCTGCCAGCGCTGGCCATCTCACTGGTAGGGCATGAGCATTACGATACTGCCGCGCAGGTGGCGCTGCATATTATCGAGCGGTTGCAATCCGACCCGTTGCCCGCGGATACCATTTTGAACATCAATGTGCCGGACCTGCCGTGGCAGAACATCGCGGGCTTCGAGGCCACCCGCCTGGGTCACCGACACAGGGCGGAGCGTGTCATTCAGGCCGCGGATCCGCGGGGGCGGCCGATATACTGGGTTGGCCCCCCGGGTGCGGAGCAGGACGCCGGTGCCGGCACTGATTTCGATGCCGTTCGGCGCCGGCATGTATCGGTAACACCTATTTTGATCGACCTCACGCGTTATACCGCACTCGACAAGGTAGCGAGCTGGCTGAAGGGCGCGTCCGGGCTCAATGCCACGCGTGATGTGGTGCGGGAGGGCGGCCAACCGTGAGTCTGCAACACCACGGCATTGGCATGACCTCGCAACGCACCCGCGAACGGTTGGTGAAGCGACTGGAAGAACAAGGCATCAGCAACCCGGCCCTGTTGCAGGCCATACGCTCCACGCCACGGCATATCTTTGTCGATGAGGCCCTGGCAAGCCGTGCCTACGAGGATACGGCGCTCCCCATCGGCCATGGCCAGACCATCTCGCAGCCTTATATCGTTGCCCGCATGACACAGGCCCTGCTGGAGGGCGGCACGCCACACAAGGTGCTGGAGATAGGTACCGGCTGCGGCTACCAGACGGCGATACTGGCCCGGCTGGTCAACGAAGTGTACAGCGTTGAGCGAATTGCATCGCTGCTCGCCGGTGCGCGCTTGCGCTTCAGTGAGCTCAAGCTGCGCAATATTCAGATCAAGCATGGTGATGGCTACGCCGGTTGGGCGCAGCATGCCCTCTACGACGCCATTCTGGTGAGTGCCGCCCCGCTGGAGGTGCCGCAGAGCCTGCTGGAGCAGCTGGCCGAAGGCGGTCACCTGGTGGCGCCCGTGGGCCCCCCCGGTGCGCAAGACCTGATCCGGGTGACACGCACGCGCGACGGCTACACGCGCGAATCCCTCGACCGGGTAAGTTTTGTGCCGTTGCTGGGCGGGGCGGCCTGATGCACCTGTTTTCCGCCCTGTACACACGTGTGATGCGCTGGTCGACCCACCCCCGCGCGCCGTGGTATCTCACCGCCCTGAGCTTCAGCGAATCGTCATTTTTTCCGGTGCCGCCGGATGTGATGCTGGCGCCCATGGCGCTGGCGCAGCCTGATCGCGCCTGGCACTTTGCTACACTGACGCTGGTAGCGTCGGTGCTGGGTGGCCTGCTGGGGTATGTTATAGGCTACACCGCTTTTACGCTGATTGAGCCAGTCCTGCACCAGGCCGGTTACTGGGAGCTTTACCTGCGCGCCCACGACTGGTTCCAGCGCTGGGGTTTCTGGGCGATATTTATTGCCGCGTTTACACCCATACCCTACAAAATGTTTACCATTGCGGCGGGTGTCATCGCGATGGCACTGTTGCCGTTTGTCATTGCTTCACTGATCGGGCGTGGCGCACGGTTTTTTCTGGTAGCAGCTCTGATGGTCTGGGGTGGCGTACGCATGCAACGCATGCTGCTGGAATACATAGACCGCATTGGCTGGACCGTTGTGCTGCTTGCACTGGCCATTTATCTTTGGCACGGATGAAACGGGCCCTCTCTGTCGTGGTTCTGTGCCTGCTGCTGGTTGCCTGTGGCGGCCGTCAGGTAGCGGCACCGGTGCGGGCAGAGTCTGTGCCGCCTCCAGCGGAGCGGGCTGCACCCGTCGTGTCCGCCAGTGGGCAGGCGCGGCAGGCCGCCGGGGGTTACTATCGGGTACAGCGTGGCGATACCCTGTATTCCATCGCCTGGCAGTACGGACTGGATTACAAAACGCTGGCGCAATGGAACCGCATCAGGGCACCGTACCGGATTTATGCCGGGCAGACGTTGAGCCTGAAGCCAACTGCCGTAACCGCAGAAACGCAGCAGACTACACCCGCAAGCCCACAGCAACGCAAGCCAGCTACGACCCCTGCCGATAAAGCACCCCCGCCCCAGCCGTCTCCGAATGAGGATGTGGCGGCCGCTGCCGCCAGGCCTGTCTGGGCATGGCCGACGCGCGGCGAGGTGATTGCGACCTTCAACGCCGATGGCAACAAGGGCATCAATATCGCAGGCCGGGAAGGGGATGCGATTAACGCGGCAGCCGAGGGGCGTGTAGTGTATAGCGGCAACGGTCTGGTCGGGCTGGGTGAGTTGGTTATTATCAAGCATAATGGCACCTTCCTCAGTGCCTACGCGCACAACAAGCTGCGGCTGGTCAAGGAAGGCGATCTGGTCAAGTCGGGTCAGACCATTGCCCATATGGGGCGTACCGGCAGCGATCGGGTAATGCTGCATTTCGAGGTACGCAGGGATGGCAAACCGGTAGACCCTTTGCATTATCTGCCCAGGCAGCGTTAATGAGCCACAGCGGCTATATCATCAGTAACGCTGCGGCGATATTGCGGCCATCGCTGGCCAGGATATTGTAGGTGCGGCAGGCGGCGCCGGTATTCATCAGTTCGACAGGGATACCGCGCTGTGCCAGGTGCGCCTGTAATCCAGGCGGCAGAAAGCGCTGGTGGGGGCCGCACCCCAGCAACAGTACCTCGGGTTGAAGTTCATCGAGGATGGCGAAATGCGCGGTGGCCAGGGCATCGAACTGCTGGGGTGGCCAGTTACGGATCAGGCGGCTGGGGGTGAGCACCAGGCTTTGGTGCAGCGTTTCGGGCAGGGGGCTCACGCCCGTGCTGGTGGAGTGCAGTATGCATATTCCACCATCACTGTAAGAGTGTATGGTGTAACGATCGGTGCCTGTTGCCTGACTGAGTTGCATCATGCTGTGTTGATCATGGTTGGGGGCGACGCCGCAGCCTGTCAAGCAATTGACAGGCTGCGGCGTCGCCAGTATCGTTGCAAGTTTATGATAATACTTATGGGTCTTCCAGCGTGATTACCGATTTTCAGCGAATCAAGCGTCTGCCGCCCTATGTCTTCAATATCGTAACCGAATTGAAGGCCAAGGCGCGCACGCGCGGCGAGGACATCATTGATTTTGGCATGGGCAATCCGGATCAGCCTACACCACCCCACATCGTGGACAAGCTGATTGAATCCGTACAGCGTGGCGATACCCATCGCTATTCACTCTCGCGCGGCATCCCCCGGCTACGCAAGGCGATCTGTAACTGGTACCAGCGGCGCTTTAACGTCGAACTGGACCATGCCAAGGAGGCCATCGTCACGATAGGCTCGAAAGAAGGGCTGGCCCATCTCGCACTCGCCACCATGGGGCCTGGCGATGTCGTGCTGGTGCCGAACCCATCGTATCCGATACACCCGTATGGGTTTGTGATTGCGGGTGCGGACATACGGCATGTGCCGCTGGTGGCGGGCGTAGACTTTTTTGCCGAGCTGGAAAAGGCCATCAAGGGCTCGTGGCCCAAACCCAAGATGCTGGTGCTGAATTTTCCGGGTAATCCGACCACGCAGTGTGTCGAGCTGGATTTTTTTGAGAAGGTGATTGCTATCGCCCGCGAGCACGAAATCTGGGTGGTGCACGATCTGGCCTATGCGGATATCGCCTTTGATGGCTATGTTGCGCCATCCATCCTGCAAGTGCCGGGGGCCAAGGAGGTGGCGGTGGAGTTCTTTACCCTGTCCAAGAGCTACAACATGCCTGGCTGGCGGGTAGGCTTCATGTGTGGTAACCACCATCTTGTCGAGGCGCTCGCGCGCATGAAATCCTATCTCGATTACGGGATGTTTACGCCGATCCAGGTCGCGGCCATCACGGCACTGGACGGCCCCCAGGAGTGCGTGCACGAAATTTCCGAGATGTACCGTCAGCGCCGCGACGTATTATGTGAAGGGCTTAATGCGCTGGGTTGGGCAGTCGAAAAACCGCGCGCCAGCATGTTTGTATGGGCGCCGATCCCCCCCGCTTACCGCCATCTGGGCTCGCTGGAGTTTTCCAAAAAGCTGCTGGAAGAGGCCAAGGTGGCCGTGTCGCCGGGTATTGGCTTCGGTGAATACGGTGATGACCACGTGCGCTTCGGGCTGATCGAAAATGAGCACCGTACGCGCCAGGCAGTGCGTTGTATTCGTGAAATGTTCAAGAAGGACAAGGTGTATGCGGCGCACGACACATTAAAAGCGGTTGCCGGTATATGAGTCTCATTCTTTTTCAGCTGTCATTGCCGCGTGCACTGATATCATGAAACCCGTCAAGGTAGGGTTACTGGGTCTCGGCACGGTGGGCGGAGGCACGGTCAACGTGTTGGCGCGCAACGCCGAAGAAATTGCACGGCGTGCCGGGCGCGGTATCCAGGTGACGCATGCCAGTGCCCGCGATCTCAAAAAGAAGCGCATATGTGATACCCGGGGTATCACGCTGACAGATCAGCCTCTGGAGGTGGTCAATGATCCCGATATCGACATTATTGTAGAGCTGATCGGCGGCACTGACCTCGCGCTTGATCTGGTGAGCCGCGCCATCGCCAATGGCAAGCATGTCGTTACTGCCAACAAGGCCCTGATCGCTCGCCACGGCAATGAAATTTTCAATGCCGCACGCAAGAAGGGTGTGATGGTGGCGTTCGAGGCCGCCGTGGCGGGCGGCATCCCCATCATCAAGGCGATCCGCGAGGGGCTGGCGGGAAACCGCATTGAATGGCTCGCGGGTATTGTTAACGGTACCGGAAATTTCATCCTGACCAAGATGGGCGACGAAGGGCAGGATTTCAATGCCGTGCTGGCAGAGGCCCAACGGCTGGGTTACGCCGAGGCCGACCCCACCTATGACGTGGAAGGCATCGACGCTGCGCACAAACTTACCATACTTGCGGCCATTGCCTTCGGTATACCGTTGCAGTTCGACAAGGTATATACCGAGGGCATTACCCGCATCACGCGCGCCGATGTTGGTTACGCCGAGCAGTTGGGTTATCGCATCAAGCACCTGGCCATTGCACGCCGCAGTGCACAGGGTATTGAGTTGCGCGTACACCCCACCCTGATTCCGCAGCGACGGCTGATTGCCAACGTGGATGGTGTCATGAACGCCGTGGTGGTCACAGGGGACGCTGTCGGCCCGACGCTATACTACGGTGCCGGCGCGGGTGCAGAACCCACCGCGTCTGCCGTCGTCGCCGATCTGGTGGACGTGGTGCGTGTATTGACCTCTGACCCCGAGAACCGCGTGCCGCATCTGGCCTTTCAGCCGGATGCGCTGTCGGATGTTCCGATCCTGCCGATGGAACAGGTGGAGACGGCCTATTATCTGCGGCTGCAGGCGCTGGACCGCCCCGGAGTGCTGGCAGATGTGACCCGCATTCTTGCGGATCATGCGATCAGCATCGAGTCGATATTGCAAAAAGAGCCGATGGCGGGTGAGAGCGAGGTGCCTATCATCATACTCACGCACAGCACGCTGGAAAAATCCATGAACCAGGCGATCAATCGTATCGAGGCGCTGCCTTCCATCAGCGGTAATATCATGCGGATACGGCTTGAGCACCTGTCACGCTGATACGCTGCGTCTCGCCTTACCCTGCATTTATCTGTTGAGAGATTCTTCATGCCACAGCATTCACGCTACACCGGCCTTATCGACAAATACCGCGACCGCCTGCCGGTACACGATGACACACGCATCATAAGCCTGGGTGAAGGCAATACACCGCTGATACGGCTACAGAACATCCCGCGGCAATTAGGCAAGGATGTCGACATCTATGTGAAATATGAAGGCCTCAATCCAACCGGCTCCTTCAAGGATCGCGGTATGACCATGGCCGTGACCAAGGCGGTGGAGGCGGGCAGTCGCGCGATCATCTGCGCCTCGACCGGAAATACCTCTGCTGCTGCCGCTGCCTATGCGGCCAGGGCGGAAATTACCGCCTTTGTACTGATCCCGGATGGCAAGATTGCGCTCGGCAAGCTTGCCCAGGCCATGATTTATGGCGCCGAAGTCATCCAGATCAAGGGCAATTTCGATGACGGCATGCGCCTGGTAAAGGAGGTGGCACAGGCCGTGCCGGTTACCATCGTTAATTCCATTAATCCCTATCGACTGCAGGGCCAGAAAACAGCGGCGTTTGAGATCGTTGAAGAGCTTGGCTTTGCGCCGGATTTTCACTGCATACCGGTCGGTAATGCAGGCAATATCACTGCCTACTGGATGGGGTACAGCGAATATCATGCCAGCGGGATTATTCATCAGCGTCCGCGCATGCTGGGGTATCAGGCCAGCGGCGCGGCGCCCTTTATGCGTGGCAAAATGGTGGATAACCCGGAAACGATAGCTACAGCCATTCGTATCGGGCACCCACAGTCGTGGGATCAGGCCTGGAAGGTGCGCGAGGAGTCGGAGGGCTGGTTCGACGAATGTAGCGATGAAGAAATACTTGCGGCGCAGAAACTGCTGTGTGAGAAAGAGGGCATCTTCTGCGAGCCGGCTTCGGCGGCATCGTTGGCCGGTGCGATGCGTGATATTGCATCCGCCAAAATACCGCAAGGCAGCAGGATAGTGTGTACCCTGACAGGCAATGGTTTGAAAGATCCTGACACTGCCATGAAGCAGTGCCTCACGCCGATAGTCAGTATCGAGGCAACGCTGAGTCAGGTGCAGCGGGCCATCAGCGAAAGACTTGGCTGAGAATAAGTGACCTTGCCAGAGGGTCTGGCAGGGCATAACCTTGTCTGTTGTCAGTGCTTGTCACTGATTTCTCGCAAACACTCCAGATAGGCAGCTTCATCAGGCGCAGCGGCATCACGCTGTGCGCGCCACAGCACTTCACCTAAACACTCCAGCATGTGATGTTCGGCCTGGTGGGGGTCACGCAGTTTCAGCAGCAGGGCCTGGTAGTGTGATTCGATACCTGAGGGGCGCCCGGTCGCCAACTGCTCACGTATGGCGATGTGCAGACCCATATGCAGGAACGGGTTGGAGACACCCTGCTCGGGTGAGTAGTCGCGGCTGAGGGCATGATCGCCATCTGCAAGCAGTTGATGATATTCGGGGTGCAGCAGAATGACATCCACGATACGTCGCTCCATCTCCTCTAGCGGTTCCTCTGTACTGTGCTTTTCCCATGCGCGCAAAAAGATGCGCCGCATGTCCTCTCGGCCCTCCGGAAATATCATGCCGAAGTTCCTTCGTCTGTGATTTTGTGCCTGTATTCACACAGATCATAAATGACGCATGCCGTACAGCGCGGCTTGCGCGCGATGCAGGTGTAGCGCCCGTGCAGAATGAGCCAATGATGGGCATTGAGCCGAAACTCCGGGGGTACCGCACGCATCAACTTGTTCTCGACTGCGACTACGTTCTTTCCCGGTGCAAGGCCGGTACGGTTGGCGACCCGGAAGATGTGAGTATCGACAGCAATCGTGGGTTCGCCAAACGCGGTATTGAGGATGACGTTGGCGGTCTTGCGGCCGACACCTGGCAGGGCTTCAAGAGTGGTACGTTCATGCGGTACCTGGCCTCGGTGCTGTTCGACCAGCAGCCCGCAGGTCCGGATGATGTTGCGCGCCTTGCTGTTGTAAAGGCCGATGGTCTTGATGTGCTGCTTGAGGCCGTCCTCGCCCAGCGTAAGCATGGCCTGGGGTGTACGTGCAGCCCGGAACAAGCTGGCAGTAGCGCGGTTTACACTCTTGTCGGTGGCTTGCGCAGACAATATCACAGCGATCAGCAGTTCAAACGGACTATTGTAATGCAGCTCGGTTGTGGGGGCTGGATTGGCCTGTTGCAGGCGTGTGAACAACTCACGGCGTTTTTGCAGATTCATTCTGGCTTGGCGGTTCGGATGTCGACAGCGATAGTAGATGTCTGAGGCAAGAAGTGTGACCCATTGTATCTATGCAGCGGCAGACTGGGTTTCAGAAGTGTGCGCCCGCACCTTGCGTAACGGGAATGGTGCTTGCAGTGCTGCGCGCGAAGCGGGCATCGATCACATTCTTGATGGCAATCAGCAGACCGAGACCGATGAATGCGCCGGGCGGTAATACGGCAAGCAGGAAGCCGGGGTAGTCCTCGACCAGGGTGATGGTCATGCCCCGCGCCGCCTCGCCAAACATGAGATCGGCATGTGCCAGCAGGGTGCCCTGACCTATCGCTTCCCGCAGGGCGCCGAGCAGTACCAGTACGTACAGTGAGCCCAAGCCCATGAACAACCCGTCCATGGAGGCGCGACCGACGCTGTTGCGCGAGGCAAAGGCCTCGGCGCGGGCGATCACGATGCAGTTGGTCACAATCAGGGGGATGAAAATACCGAGGATGTTGTAAAGCTCGTGCCAGTAGGCGTTCATGGCGACTTCAATCGCTGTCACCACGCAGGCAATCACCAGCACGAAGACGGGCAACCGGATTTCGTCGCTGATCCAGTGGCGTAGAGCCGAGATAATGGTGTTGGAGAGAAACAGCGTAAGCGCTGTAGCCAGCCCCAGTCCCAGCCCATTAATCACGGTGGAGGAAACGGCAAGCAGCGGGCACAGACCCAGTATCTGCACCAGGGCCGGGTTGTTGCTCCAGAGCCCGTCACGCATGATTCTGTTGTAGCCGATCTCAGCCATGGGCATCCTTTTGTATCTGCTCTGTGGTGGGCCGAGGCCGGAAGATCGCTTCCCGGTGTGCCGCAAAATAGTGGAGGCAATTCTGCACGGCCTTGACCACCGCCCGTGGGGTGATGGTAGCACCAGTAAACTGATCAAAGATACCGCCGTCTTTTTTCACTTTCCACTGCGGCGCTGGTGGGTTGCCGAGTGAACGCCCGGCGAAACCGAGAATCCAGTCGGAGCGGGTTTCGTCGATCGGATCACCGAGACCGGGTGTTTCCCGATGGGCAATCACGCGCACGCCTGCGAGCACGCCGTCGTAGCGTATCACTACCAGCAGCTTGATCGGGCCACTGTAACCGTCGGGTGCGACTACAGGCGTGAATGCCGCCGCGACAGGCAATCCGGATTTACGCGCGCGGTATACCGTGACGGGTTTGCTGGAGAGTCCCTTGTCCTGAATCACGAGGGTGTCCTGCAGTGGGTCATTATCATGCAGGGCAGGCGGGCTCAGCGCATGCAGTTTTCTCAACAGGGCATCGCGTTCGTTTTGCGCGATACGCGCCTTGGTCTGCTCGAAGGTATAGGCAACGATGGCGGTGCCGCCTATCGCAAACAGGCCGAGCACGACGCCCGTAATCAGAATGTGTTTTGCAATCGTCATCAGTCTTTATGGCCGAAGGTGCGCGGCTGCGTGTAGTAATCGATCAAAGGTGCGGCCATGTTCATCAGCAGGACGGCAAAGGCGATACCATCCGGATAACCACCCCAGGTGCGAATGATGTACGTGAATGCGCCGATGCCCACGCCGTAGTAGATGCGCCCACGCGGTGTGGTGCTGGCTGTGACGGGGTCAGTGGCGATAAAAAAGGCGCCCAGCAGGGCCGCACCGCTGAACAGGTGAAACACGGGCGAGGCAAACGTGTCCTGTTCCACGAGATAGAAGAACCCGGCCAGCACGGCGAGGGTGCCGAGTACGGCCACGGGGATGTGCCAGCTGATAACCTTCTTGTAGATCAGCCACAGCCCGCCCAGCAGAAACATGCCGTTTATCCATTCCCAGCCCTTGCCGCCGAGACTCCCGAACAGGGGGTTGGTCGTCAGGGTCTCGCCCACGGCGTGCCCCTGGCTGAGCCCGGTCTTTACGCTGTCGAGCGGGGTGGCAGCGCTGACGGCATCCAGCGTCAGTGCGCTGGGCCATTGTCCGGTGAAAACAACGGTCAGAGACTCTGCCAGACTGAAGCTGTGACCACTCACCATCTCCGGTGACAGCCACACGGTCATTTCACGCGGGAACGAAATCAGCAACACCACATAACCGACCATGGCCGGGTTGAACGGGTTAAAGCCGAGGCCGCCGTAGAGTTGCTTGGCAATGATGATGGCGAAGGCTGTGCCGATCAGAACCATCCACCACGGGGCGAGCGGCGGCAAGGCAAGCGCCAACAGCACGGCGGTAACGACGGCACTGCCGTCAAGCAGGAAAGGTTTGAGGGGTCGGTCGCGCATGGCCAGCATGATGGCTTCACAGGTCAGGGCAACGACGACGGCAAACAGGATGTTGATCAGTACGCCCCAGCCAAAAAACCAGACGTAGGCGGCCACGCCGGGAATAAGCGCGTATAGCACGCGCAGCATGATGATGGTGACGGAGTCAGCCCGGTGCAGATAAGGGGAGCTTGAAGTAGGCATGAGTACGTATGTTAGCTGATGTTTTCCGTCCGGGGCGCAACCTTGTTGGCCAGGGCGGCCTTCTTTTCGGCATGACGCGCATCGCGTTCAGTCTTCTCCAGCGTCAAGCGTGTCAGCCGCGCCTCATGGCGCTGGCGCGCGACATCGGCCTTTTGCTTCTCACGCTCCTGCGCCCAGATCTCGCCCTTGGCAAAGCGGTAGTACTGCACCAGCGGAATAGTGCTGGGGCAGACCGCTGCGCAGGCGCCGCACTCGATGCAGTCAAACAGGTTGTAGGCCTGGGTCTTGGCGAAGTCCTTGGCGCGCGCATGCCAGTAGATCTGTTGCGGCAGCAGCTGTGCCGGGCAGACATCGACGCAGGCGCCGCAGCGTATGCAGGGCAGGGCCTGCGATGCTGTGGTGGGGCGCGTCAGCAGCAGGCAGTTGGTGGTTTTGATAACCGGGATGTCTGAATGCCGCAATACAAAACCCATCATGGGGCCACCCATGACCAGACGGGCGCCGTCTGCTGCGCCGCCGCATTGCTCAATCAACTCCTGCATGGGCGTGCCGAGCATCACGTCCAGATTGCGCGGCGCTACGACACCGTCACCGGTGACGGTGACGTAGCGCGTGATCAGCGGTTCGCCATGGGTAATGGCGCGGTAAACGGCGCGGGCCGTGGCGACATTGTGGCACACTACGCTAATCTGTATCGGCAGCCCATTGCTGGGTACCTCTTTGCCGGTGAGTACATGGATGAGCTGTTTCTCACCCCCTGCAGGGTAGCGCGTCGGTATCTGAATAACTTCTACATCCGGCAAGCTCGCCTGTTGTGCTGCCCGGAGCATGGCGGCGTAGGCTTCCGGCTTGTTGTCCTCGATACCGATAATGCAGCGTCTGGCCTGCAAGGCATGGCGCATAATCGCCAGTCCGGCGAGAATTTCATCCGCATGCTCGCGCATCAGCATGTCATCGCAGGTGATATAGGGTTCGCACTCCGCGCCGTTCAGAACCAAGGTATCGACCACACTGCCGGGCAGGTGATTCAGTTTGATGAAGCTCGGAAAGCCCGCGCCACCGAGGCCAACGATACCTGCTTCACGTAGCACGTTACGCAATGCACTGGGTTGGACCGCTGCCGGATTCTCAATCACGTGCCGCTTTCCCCAGCGATCCTCGCCGTCGCTTTCCAGCACAATGCACAATGCGCTGAGGCCGGACGGATGCGGGATCGCGTGCTCGGCAATTTCGACCACGGTGCCGGAGGTGGGGGCATGCAGAGGGACGCTCACATAGCCGGACGCTGCCGCGATAACCTGCCCCTTCAGTACATGGGTACCCACAGCAACCAGCGGTTTGGCGGGCGCACCGATGTGCTGTTGCAGCGGCAGCACCAGCCGCTTGGGCAGGCGCGCCGCGGCAACCGGCGTGGTAGTGGATTCGGCTTTATGGCCGTCGAGATGCAGCCCGCCGGGAAAGCGCCACAGTTTTTGCATCACCCTTGGCCCCGGAGGTGTGCCAGCTCGGCGGGCTGAGTCCATTTCCAGGTGCCAGCAGTAGCTGTTACCGGAACCATATCAATGCAGTCTACGGGGCAAGGTGGCAGGCATAATTCACAACCGGTGCATTCGGCCGCGATCACCGTGTGCATATGCTTGGCCCCGCCGAGGATCGCGTCCACCGGGCAGGCCTGTATGCAGAGCGTGCAGCCGATGCAGCGTTGCTCATCTATGATGGCGAGCATCTTGGGTTTGCTGACGCCATGCTCGGCGTTGAGCGGCTTGGCTTCGCGCCCGAGTAATTCCGACAGCGCCACGATGGTCGTTTCACCGCCGGGAGGACACTGGTTGATATCGGCCTCGCCCTTCGCCATGGCCTCGGCATAAGGGCGGCAGCCGGCGTAGCTGCACTGGCCGCACTGCGTCTGTGGCAGCAGGGCATCGATCTTGTCCGCCAGCGGATCTCCCTGCACCTTGAAGCGGATGGCGGAAAAACCCAACACCAGCCCCGAGACGACCGCCAGCACGGCCAATGCGAGAACGGCCGCCAGCATGCTCAGACCTTGATCAGGCCGGTGAAGCCCATGAAGGCGAGCGACATCAACCCGGCCGTGATGAGCGCAATGGCCGGGCCACGAAACACCACCGGCACATCTGCAACCAGAATACGCTCACGCAAGGCGGCGAACAGAATCAGCACCATGGAAAAGCCCACGGCAGCGCCAAAGCCATACACGGCCGACTGGGTGAAGCCATGCTGCTCTTGCACATTGAGCAGAGCAACGCCGAGTACGGCGCAATTGGTGGTAATCAGCGGCAGGAAGATACCCAGCACCTGATACAACAGCGGACTGGTCTTGTGCACCACCATCTCGGTAAATTGCACCACCACGGCGATCACCAGAATAAAACCTATCGTGCGCAGGTATTCCAGCCCGAGCGGCGTCAGCAGATACTCATTCACCAGATAGCTGCATACCGACGACAGCGTGAGCACAAAGGTGGTAGCGAGCGCCATCCCGGTCGAGGTCTCGAGCTTGCGCGAGACCCCCATGAACGGGCACAGACCGAGGAACTTCACCAGCACAAAGTTGTTCACCAGCACCGTGCTGAGGAGAATGAGCGCGTATTCCGTCATGGTCGCTGAGAGTTATGTGGGAGGCGCATTATAAAGGCCGTCCCTACATAAATAAAAAGAATATTATTTTATATTTATATGATATTTGGTTATATGTAATGAGTTTATTTTATCCGCATTCCCGGCTGAGCACCGGCATGGGGTTCCATTATCCACAAATCCTTACCGCCGGGCCCTGCGGCCAGCACCATGCCCTCCGACAGCCCGAACTTCATCTTGCGCGGCGCGAGGTTGGCCACCATCACTGTCAGCTTGCCCTCCAGATCGGCGGGCTGATAGGCCGACTTGATGCCGGCGAACACTGTGCGAGGCTGTTCCTCGCCAATATCGAGCGTGAGTTTCAGCAGCTTCTCCGCCCCCTCGACGTGTTCGGCAGTGACAATTCTGGCAATCCGCAGATCGATTTTGGCAAAGTCGTCAATGCTGATAGTGGCCGCTTCGTTGGTGACGGGCGTTGCTGTGGGGCTATTCATGGTGTGGGTTTCCTTGCTTGCATCGAGCATGGCATCAATTTGTTTGGAGTCGATACGGGTCATAAGGTGCGAGTATGTTCCAATTCTATGGCTGGGTTGTAAGTGCGCGTGTATATCATTCCAGTCGAGTGGTTTGCTTAGATTTAGAAACTTCTCCGCATTGTCTGCCAGCGCTGGCAGGATTGGTTTCAGGAGAAGTGTGAGCAGTCTGAACGCTTCGATTGCAACGGAGCACACTCTGTGCAAGTACGCCGGATCGGACGGGTTTTCAGGCGTTAGAAAGTTTTTTGAAAGGGTCCAAGGCTCGCTCTGATCCCACCACTTATTGACCTGATCCGCCAGCTTCATGATAAGCTGGGTCGCAGCTGAGAACCGTCTTTGTTCGTAAAGCTGTGAGATCGAGTCAGCATACACAAGCGCATTCCCTAATATCACGTCTCGATAGTCCGATACTGGTTGGTTATTCCGGTACCTCTGTCCGAGAGCAAGGTCTCCGATGTTTCCTCCGAAATGTTTGTGGAGAATCGGCGCAGCTCGGCTGGCGATATTTACATATTTACCTACCAGATCCGAATTTACGCGGGCAACAAAATCATCAAGGCTGAGGTCAATATCGGCCATGCTGTCGTTGAGCTTGGTGGCGTAGTAATAACGCAGATATTCCGGGTTTAGATGATTCAGATAGGTGCGCGCCGTAATAAAGGTGCCGCGCGACTTCGACATCTTCTGCCCATTCACGGTAAGGAAGCCGTGGGCGTACACCGCTGTCGGTTTGCGATAGCCAGATCCTTCCAGCATGGCGGGCCAGAACAGGGCGTGGAAGTATAAAATATCCTTGCCGATGAAATGATAAAGCTCGGCGCTGCTGTCCTTGTGCCAGTAGTCGTCAAAATTAACGCCCTCACGGGCGCAGTAATTCTGGAAGCTCGCCATGTAGCCGACCGGCGCGTCGAGCCAGACGTAAAAATATTTGCCGGGCGCGTCAGGAATCTCGAAGCCGAAATAAGGCGCATCACGGGAGATGTCCCAGTCCTGCAGGCCGGCGTCGAACCATTCATTGAGTTTGTTGGCCGCTTCGGACTGTACGTGGCGGGTCTGGGTGATGTCAGGATTCAGCCACGCCCGCAGCATCGGCTCAAAGTCGCCGAGCTTGAAGAAATAATGCTCGGATTCCTTTTCGATCGGCTTCGCGCCAGAGAGCGCCGATACGGCATTCTTCAGATCCGTGGGTGAGTAGGTTGCGCCACAGGCCTCGCAACTGTCGCCATACTGATCCTTGGCGCCGCAGCGCGGACATTCGCCCTTGATGAAACGGTCGGGCAGAAACATCTCCTTGACCGGGTCATAGGCCTGCTTGATGGTGCGCTGGGTGATGTGGCTGTTTTGGCGCAGTTTTAAATAAATAGCGCGTACAAATGCCTCGTTTTCGGGCGAGTGGGTGGAGTGGTAGTTGTCGAACGCCACGCCGAAGGCCTTGAAATCCGCCTGGTGCTCGTCGCTGATGCGGGCAATCAGCGCCTCGGGCGTGATGCCTTCCTGCTGTGCGCGCAGCATGATGGGTGTGCCGTGGGCGTCGTCAGCGCAGACATAGGTGCAATCGTGCCCCTGCATCTTCTGAAACCGCACCCAGATGTCGGTCTGGATGTATTCCACCAGATGGCCAAGGTGAATTGGCCCGTTGGCATAGGGGAGGGCGCTGGTGACGAGGATTTTACGTGTGTCTGGCATGGCGTTGGGCGGCTGTGAAGAGTGCCATTGTAGCAAGCCAGCGCCGTAAAAGATCGCCGCGCTGCCCTGAATCCGTGTAAAATTATGTGCTTGGGCAGAGAGTTGTGGGGTGCGCCCCGGAGGATTGCAGTGGCAAATGTTACCCAGACACAGGTCGAGGCCGCCTTGCGTGAGGTGGTAGACCCGTATCTGCAAATGGATATGGTGTCGGCCAAGGCCGTAAAGAACATAGGGATAGATGCTGACGGCGTGACGGTGGATGTCGTGCTCGGTTATCCGGCGCAAGGTTTTCAGGCCACCCTTGCGCTGGCGATTAAGTCCAAGGTCAGTGCCCTGCCGGGTGTACCCAAGGTGACGGTGAACATCACCTCCAGTGTGGTCGCACATGCCGTGCAGAAGAGTGTAAAGCCGCACGCGAATATCAAAAACATCATTGCCGTGGCATCCGGCAAGGGCGGCGTGGGCAAGTCGACGACGGCGGTGAATCTTGCCTTGGCGCTTGCGGCTGAAGGCGCCAGCGTCGGCATACTAGATGCGGACATCTACGGCCCGAGCCAGCCACGTATGCTGGGTGTGCAGACGCGCCCGACGTCGGCTGACGGCAAGAGCATGGCGCCGGTGATGGGTCACGGCCTGCAGTCGATGTCGGTCGGCTATCTGATAGATGAAGAGACACCCATGATTTGGCGCGGCCCGATGGTCACCCAAGCGCTGGAGCAGCTACTCAACGACACCCGCTGGGAGGCACTGGACTACCTGGTCATAGACCTGCCGCCCGGTACCGGTGACATCCAGTTGACGTTAGCACAAAAGGTGCCGGTGAGCGGCGCCGTGATTGTCACCACACCACAAGACATTGCGCTGCTGGATGCGCGCAAGGCGCTCAAGATGTTCGAGAAGGTCGAAGTGCCGGTGTTGGGTATTATCGAGAACATGAGCACACACATTTGCAGCCAGTGTGGCCACGAGGAGCACATTTTCGGCGCCGGTGGCGGCGAGCGCATGGCGCAGCAGTACAAGGTGGATTTGCTCGGTTCCGTACCACTCGACATCAGCATCCGGGAAAATGCCGACGGGGGGCACCCGAGCGTGGTGGCAGACCCGGAAGGTCTTATCGCTCAGGCCTACCGCGAGATTGCGCGCCACGTCGGTGCGAAGCTTTCATTGCGCGCCAGGGATTTCAGCGCTAAATTTCCCAAGATCGTGATACAAAATACTTGACTGCAGTAGCGAGTGACTAGTGGTGAGCAGCGAGGAAAAAATTAGCCTGGCCACTAGCGACTTAAAAGGAGCGATTGATTGAGCATCAAATCCGATAAATGGATCCGCCGCATGGCGGAGAAGCACGGCATGATAGAGCCGTTCGAGCCGGGTCAGGTGAAGCACACGGACAAGGGGCCAATTGTGTCCTACGGTACATCGAGCTACGGCTATGATATCCGGTGTTCCACCGAATTCAAGATTTTCACCAACATCAACTCGACCATTGTTGACCCGAAGAATTTCGACGCCAACAGTTTTGTCGATGTGAAGGCAGATGTGTGCATCATTCCACCGAATTCGTTTGCGCTGGCGCGCACGGTGGAGTATTTCCGTATTCCGCGCAACGTACTTACCATCTGCCTGGGCAAGTCTACCTATGCCAGGTGCGGTGTCATTGTCAATGTGACGCCGTTCGAGCCGGAGTGGGAGGGGTATGTAACGCTGGAGTTTTCCAACACTACACCGTTGCCTGCGAAGATTTATGCCAACGAAGGCGTGGCGCAGGTGATATTTTTTGAATCAGACGAGGTCTGCGACGTGTCGTACAAGGATCGCGGTGGCAAATATCAGGGTCAGACAGGGGTAACATTGCCGAAAGCATAGCAGCGAGTAGCCAGTGACGAGTAACCGCTTTTCCGCGTTACTGGCAACCAGCCACTCGCTACTGTTTTAATGGTGCCGAGGAGAGGACTTGAACCTCCACGGGGTTACCCCCACTAACACCTGAAGCTAGCGCGTCTACCAATTCCGCCACCCCGGCTCATCGGCACACTCTGCTGAGATGCATGCCGAAGGTGCGCACTTTACTCTACAGGCGGTATTTTTTCAATGAAGAAGAAACAGTCCACTACCAGAAACAGACATGACCCGCACGCCGGGCGTGAGGCGTCCAAGTACGACCACCCCATCGCCAGCCGTGAATACATCATGCAGCGCCTTGCCGAGCAGGGTGTGCCGCTGACCCAGGCGCAAATCGCCGCTGACCTGAAAATCAGTGACGAACAGGGCCTTGAGGCCTTGCGCCGCCGCCTCAAGGCGATGGAGCGTGACGGCCAGTTGATCTGCAACCGGCGCGGTGACTATGGGCTGGTGCAGAAGATGGATCTGGTGCGTGGCCGTGTCATCGGTCACCCGGATGGGTTTGGCTTTCTGGTGCCGGATGAGGGCGGCGATGACCTATTCCTCTCGGCGCACGAAATGCGCGTACTGGTGCACGGTGACCGGGCCATGGCGCGTGTCTCCGGCATAGATCGCCGCGGCCGGCGCGAGGGTTCCATTGTAGAGGTGCTGGAGCGCAACACCACGCGTGTCGTAGGCCGATTTTACTGCGAGCATGGCATCGGCACCGTGTCGCCCGACAACAAGCGCATCCGCCATGACGTCGTCATCCCCGCCGACCAGCAGGCCGGTGCAGCGCATGGACAGATCGTGATCGCCGAGCTTACGGCGCAGCCGGGCAAGCGTACTCAGGCCGTAGGCAGAATTGTGGAGATACTTGGTGACCACATGGCGCCGGGCATGGAAATCGATGTTGCCATTCGCGCCCATAATCTGCCGCTGGAGTGGCCACTACAGGTGGAGACCGAAGTAGGGCAGCTGGGCGCCGAGGTGCCGGAACCGGCCAAGCGTGGCCGCGAAGATCTGCGTGCTTTGCCACTGGTGACCATCGACGGTGCCGATGCGCGTGATTTCGACGATGCCGTGTTCTGCGAGCGTCAGGGCAAGGGCTGGCGGCTGCTGGTCGCCATTGCCGATGTATCGAGTTATGTGGTGCCGGGCACGGCGCTCGACACCGAGGCGCGGTTGCGCGGCACTTCGGTGTATTTCCCCCAGCGTGTCATCCCCATGCTGCCAGAGGTGCTGTCAAACGGCTTGTGCTCGATCAACCCCAACACCGACCGCCTGTGCATGGTGTGCGAAATGCAGGTGAGCAGTACGGGCAAGGTGGAGCGGCACCGGTTCTTTGAAGGTGTGATGCGCTCGCAGGCACGGCTGACCTACGAAGAAGTAGCGGCAATGGTGGTTGAAGACGACACGGCACTGGGGCAGAAATATGCCACAGTGTTGCCGCACCTGCATGAGCTGTATGCACTCTACAAGGCCTTGCGCCATGCCCGTGATCAACGTGGCGCGGTGGACTTTGAAACCACCGAGACACGGATCATTTTTGGTGCGCAACGCAAGATTGAGAGCATCGTACCGGTGGTGCGCAACGATGCGCACAAACTGATTGAAGAGTGCATGATAGCAGCCAACGTTGCGGCGGCTGAATTCCTGCTGGAGCACGAAATTCCCGCGCTGTATCGCGTGCACGATGGTCCCGGCAGTGAAAAGCTTACCGATCTGCGCGGATTTCTCGCCGAGCTGGGGCTCAGCCTGGGCGGCGGTGACAAGCCTGAGCCCAGGCACTATGCCAAATTGCTGGCCAGTATCCAGCAGCGCGAGGATGTGCACCTGATTCAGACCGTGCTGCTGCGCAGCCTCGCACAGGCGGTATACACACCCGACAACACCGGCCATTTTGGCCTCGCACTGGAAGGCTACACGCATTTCACCTCACCTATCCGCCGCTATCCCGACCTGCTGGTGCACCGCGCCATTCGCCACTGTTTGTCACGCAAGGCTGTGGCGAAGTTTGATTACACCCACGAGGCCATGCAGTCGTTCGGCGAGCATTGTTCAATGACGGAGCGGCGGGCGGATGAGGCGACGCGCGACGCCGTCACCTGGCTCAAATGCGAATACATGGTGGACAAGATTGGCGAAGAGTTCGAAGGCGTCATCACCGGTGTCACGAGCTTTGGCTTGTTTCTCGAGCTGAAGAATATCTATGTCGAGGGCCTGGTGCACGTCACCGCGCTCAGTAACGACTACTACCACTTCGACGCCGGAAAGCATCGCCTGCTGGGCGAGCGTACCAATACCGTGTACCGCCTCGCTGACACATTGCGCGTCAGGGTGGTGCGGGTAAATATGGATGACCGAAAAATCGATTTTGAGCTGGCAGAGACAGTAGTCAAAACTAAAGGCAAAAAGCCGGCACCAGCCCAGGAAAAGAAGCCCAAGTCACGTTCCAAGCGCAGGCGTACGCGACACTAAAGCGTATGCCGTCGCTGCCGAGCCCTGCATGAGGTGATTGCCATGGCACACACCCTAACAACTCCTGTTCACGGTCAGCTTCTGGTCGGCCTCGCGCTGGCGGTGCTGTTAACTGCCGGTTGTGCCTCAACTGCCAGACTTTATCCCGGTCCGGAGCTGGCGCCCGATCAGATCGCTGTTATCGAGGCCGACCCGATGATACCCGGCATCACCGCGCGCGGCGCGCTCTTCGGCAGCGTGGACGGAGTACATGTGAGCGGCACAGTGTTACGCATAGAGGTATTGCCCGGCGCGCATACCGTGGAGGTACAGTGCAGTTTTCGCGTCAAATCCATGCTGTTCGACCCGGATTACGACACGCTGACGCCAAGCACGCGTCGCTCCATTGTGCTACAGGCTCGCGCTCCGCTTGCAGTGGAAGTAGAGGCGGGCCATACCTATCGGCTCGCTGGCGAACTCACGCGTGAGCGGGGATGCACACCGCTGCTGCAAGACATCACTGCGCGCTAGAGCCACATCGCTTACCTTTATGGCTCATAACCCAATCCATCTTGTTCATGGTCTGCATGCTGTGCAGGCCGCACTGTGCCGTAATGCCGCAGCAGTCACCGGCGTATGGGTGGACGACTCACGTCGTGATGCGCGCATGCAGGAAATATTAACTCTGGCACAGCAGGCGAAAGTCACCGTGCATACCATTACGCGTCAGCAACTGGATGCGATGGCCGCAGGCGCGCCCCATCAAGGGGTGGTGGCGCAATGCGCACCGGCCAAGGCACACACCGAGGATGATCTCGACAGCCTGCTCACTACGCTGAGCGTACCACCTTTTTTGCTGGTGCTGGATGGCGTGCAAGACCCGCACAACCTCGGCGCCTGCCTGCGTAGCGCCGATGCCGCAGGCGTACACGCGGTGGTTGCCCCGCGCGACAAAAGTGTCAGCCTCACGCCCACCGTGCGCAAGGTGGCGAGCGGTGCAGCCGAGTCGGTGCCGTTTATTCAGGTTACCAATCTTGCCCGCACCCTGCGCATGTTGCGCGATGCTGGGGTGTGGTTGATCGGCGCCGACGGCACGGCGGACGCCAGCCTCTACGATGCAGATTTAAAAGGCCCGCTGGCGCTGGTGATGGGGGGCGAGGGCAAAGGCCTGCGCCGCCTTACGCGCGAGCACTGCGATGTGCTGATCCGCATCCCCATGCACGGCAGCGTGGAGAGCCTCAACGTCTCCGTAGCCACCGGCATTTGCTTGTACGAAGCCGTGAGGCAGCGTGCGAAAGGGTGATGAAATGGATGGCTGTAGAGGGCGATGACGTGTTTGGCTTCACAAGCCCAGCTTAACCTGCCGAGTTTGCGCAATCAATGTGCGCAATCAAGGAAATAAATCAAGAAATCAATGGGGTCAAGAAATCAATCAGAAATCAATGGGGTCAGATTCGATGAATCAATGGTGAATCAATGGAATCAATGGGGTCACACAGAATCAATGGGGTCACACAAATCAATCAAATCAATGGGGTCAGACTCTACAGAATCAATGGGGTCAGACTCGATTGATTCTTGATTAAACACCTCGTACAGTGTCCATTGATATAAACTTCGAGGCCGCCAATGGTGCGCTTACCCAGATTTGTGATTCCCGGCCAGCCGCAACACGTCATCCTGCGTGGCAACAATCGTACTGAAATCTTCGGTGCCGAGGCAGATTACCGCTTCTACCTTGAAAAATTACAGTTAGCTTGCGACAAACACGGCTGTGATGTTCATGCAGAATCAATCGAGTCTGACCCCATTGATTCGCAGTGGTAGTTAGCTTGCCACAGGGCCGGACGGGCTGATGCTCAGCACTACCGCGATATAGCTTACGTATAAAACCCCATTCACGGCCACGTGCCAGACACGCAGCTGGCCGCGCTGGAGCATGAGGCGTATCCAGAGGGCGGCCGCCAGCGTCACGAAGACGCCTAGCACGACATCAAGACGCGGGCCCCACGGGGTGAGCATGATGCCAATGGCGGGCAGCAGGGTGCCCTGAAACACCATGGCGCCGGTGATGTTGCCGAAGGCGAGGGTGTCCTTGCGTTTGCGTATCCACAATATGCTGTTGACCTTTTCCGGCAGCTCGGTGGCGACGGGGATGATCAACATGGACAGCAGCAAGGCCGAAATGCCGATAATCGGCGCGACCTCCTCAATGCCATGGATGAAGCCCTTGGCGCCCAGTATCAGCAGCGCCAGGCCCAGCACCAGCTGCAGATAAATCACCGGGAAGTTGAGTGGCAGCCCCAGACGGCACAGCAGCATGGCGCCCTGGGCCGCTGTGGCGTGGCCGTCCTGCACCAGCTTGCTTGAGGCGCGCAGGGTGAGCAGGATGTAGACAAAATACACCAGCACCAAGCCGAACCCGATGGCAATGCGGACGATGTCGAACTCGCGCGGGATGAACAGGGCGACGGCGGCGAGTGAAAAGGCCAGCAGAAAGAAGTTGAGGTCGCGTGTGAGGCCGGTTTTTTCCGGCGTGAAGTGGCCGTTTATCCCGCGGGTTTTCACGGTGACGACCAGCAGCAGGAACAGGGTGAGGGTGGAGAGCATGAGCGGCGCGCCGAGGATGGCACCCACGCCGATTTCATGGTTGAGCTCCATGTTGTCCGTGCCCGCGAAAATGGCGAGTATCGGCACCATGGTTTCCGGCAGGGCGGTGCCCACGGCGGCGAACAGCGAGCCCACCACCCCTTCGGATATCTTCAGCCGCTCGCCCAAGTGTTCCAGCGCATTACAAAAGACTTCCGCCGCTACCAGTATCAGCAGCAACATGAAAACCAGGGTGACAAAGATCATGGGTGGGTGCCTGTGCCGGGGTGTGTTCGATGGGGTGGCTGTGATGCATTGCGATTGTGGTAGTATACACGCGTTTTTTAACGTTAATTCAAGGATAGCAACAGCCGTGAACAAGGGCACTGATCTTCTGGGCAAATTCATATTTTCCAGCCGCTGGTTGCAGGCACCGCTGTATGTCGGCCTGATCATCGCGCAGGGCGTCTATGTCTATCGCTTCATGGTGGAGCTGTTCCATCTGGTTACCTCCGTGCCCAGCCTCACGGAGAACATGATCATGCTCATGGTGCTGGGGCTGATCGATGTGGTGATGATCGCCAACCTGCTGATCATGGTGATTATCGGCGGCTATGAGATATTTGTGTCGCGGCTCGCCCTGCAGGTGCACCCCGACCGGCCGGACTGGCTGGAGCACGTCAGCGCCGGCTCCATCAAGGTAAAGGTGTCCATGGCCCTGATCGGCATCTCCTCGATTCATCTGCTGAAGAGCTTTATCAACGCCGAGCAGATCGCCGAGAGCGTGCTGATGTGGCAGGTGATTATACATGTGACGTTCCTGATTTCCGCCATTGCGCTGGCCTATACTGACCGCCTGATCAGCCAGCCGGTACACGCGAAGTAGCACCCCGACGCGACGTGACAGGCATGCAGGACAGGGGCCTGTTGTGCCCTGTATGCAGGGGTTTTGATTGCAAAGTGATCTGTTTCCGCCTTAAAATAGCCAGCTTTACCCAACCACACTCCTTGCCTCACCGCCCTATGCGGGAGGCTACTGAGCCCTGAGGAGCATTGCATTGAGACACTATGAAATCGTGTTTCTGGTCCACCCTGACCAGAGCGAGCAGGTTGCCGGCATGATTGAGCGCTATCGCGCGCTCATCGAGTCCAAGGACGGCAAGATTCACCGTCTGGAAGACTGGGGTCGGCGCCAGCTGGCATACCCCATCCACAAGATACACAAGGCACACTACGTGCTGATGAATGTCGAGTGCAACCAGGAGGTTCTGGACGAACTCACCAGCGCGTTCCGCTTTAACGATGCCGTGATCCGCAACCTGGTGATTGTGCGCGATGAGGCCATCACCGAGCCGTCACCGCTGATCAAGTCCAAGGACGAGCGGGAAGAGAGCATGCGCCGTAGCGGCAGCGATGATGCAGTTGAAGACGCTCCCGCCAGCGAAGAATCAACCGAAGATGAGCCCGCCGGTGACGAGGAAGAAGCGACAGCCGCCCCCTCGAACGCTGCTTAGGCCGACATTGCTGAGAGGATATAACCATGTCACGCTTTTTTCGCCGCAGAAAGTTTTGCCGTTTTACCGCCGAGAATGTCAAGGAAATCGACTACAAGGATCTCGCCGTGCTCAAGAATTACCTGAGCGAGAACGGCAAGATCGTGCCGAGTCGCATTACCGGCACCAGGGCGCGCTACCAGCGCCAGCTCTCCACCGCCATCAAGCGCGCCCGCTTGCTGGCCTTGATTCCCTATTGCGACTCACATCACCCCTGAGCTGCCGCCGCGACGGTTGAATTCCGGCGCCAGGCTGCCATGAAAGCGTTGGTTGCCTATATCATGCGCGGACGCATGCAGGCCGGCGGCGTAGTGGCGGTCTGTGCCGGGTTTTCGCTGCTGTTGCCGCCGATTACCGGGCCACTGGCCTGGCTCAGCGCGGCCGGCGTAGGTCTGGTGACGTTGCGCATAGGCGCGCGGCAGGGTGTCGTCGTTATGGCAGGCGCGGGCGCGGCCCTGGCCCTGCTGGGTATGCTGTTATCAGGCAGCCCCCTGCTGGGTCTGGTGTTTGCGCTGGTGCTTTGGCTGCCGGTGTGGGGCCTGGCGCTGGTGCTGGCGAGCACCGGCTCGCTGGCATGGGTGCTGGGTGGTGCAGCCCTGCTGGGTGTGCTGTTTGTCAGCGGTGTGCATCTCTGGGTGGAGAATCCGGCCGAGGCCTGGCGCGCGGCCCTGGAGATCAGCCTGAGGCCTGCCCTGGAACAGCTTGCGGCACTGCCTGAGCCGGCGCAAATGGAGCGACTGCTGGATGAAATGGCGCAGGCCATGACGGGACTGCTGACGATTTCGCTGATGTTGTCCGTGACCGTGAGCCTGCTCGTGGCACGCTGGTGGCAGGGCCTGTTGTATAATGCAGGCGGTTTCCAGCGCGAGTTTCATGGCTTGCGCCTTGCGCGCGCATGTGTGTTGCCGGTGCTGCTGTTGCTGGGGATGGCCCTGCTGGCAGAGGGAGGGATGCGCCAGTGGTTGCTGGAAGTGCTGGCGGTACTGGTTGTCGTGTATATGATTCAGGGGCTGGCCTTTGCGCACCGGCTTGTGGCCCAGCGCAACGCCCATACGGCGTGGCTGGCAGCCTTGTATGGTTTGCTGGTGCTGATGCTCCCGCAGATGGTGGTGTTGCTGGCACTTGTCGGGCTGTTGTACAGTGCCGGGCTGGCGGGCAATGGTTCCAATGACCGGCCCACCCCGGTGTGACGGTGCCCGCAGACGGCAAGCGGATTTTTATATTTTCAAGAGGTGATTCATGGACGTAATTTTGCTGGAAAAGGTACATAATCTGGGCGCGCTGGGTGACCGCGTGCGTGTCAGGGCGGGTTATGGCCGCAACTATCTGATTCCGCGCGGCAAGGCCGCACCTGCCACGGAAACCAACATCGTAAAATTCGAGGCACGCCGCGCCGAGCTGGAAAAGGCGGAGGCAGAGACCCTCGCGCAGGCCCAGGCACGCGCTGCGGCGTTGACCACCTTGGGGGGGGTGTCCCTCGCCCGCAAAGGCGGCGACGAAGGCAAGCTCTACGGCTCGGTAGGTACTCCGGACATCGCCGAGGCCCTGACCGAGGCCGGCGTGGCGGTCGAAAAGCACGAGGTGCGGCTGTCGAATGGGGTGCTGCGTGAGGCAGGCGAGCATGAGGTGCTGATTCACTTGCACCCGGATATAAACGTTGCGGTAAAAATCACCATCGTCGCGGAGGCCTGAACACTCCGCAGTAGACCACGACGGCAGGGATGCCGTCGGGTTCCCATGTTTTTGAGTGGTGTCAGCACATGCATGAGCTAGCCTATCCATTTGCGACAGGAAATGTGCCGGATCCGGAGACTGCCGCCCTCAGGGTTCCCCCACACTCCATTGAAGCCGAGCAGGCGGTGCTCGGTGGCCTCATGCTCGATAACAGCGCATGGGATCTTATTGTCGACCGCATCGTAGAGGAAGATTTCTACCGCAACGCACACCGCCTGATATTCCGCACCCTGCACGATCTGGCGTCACGCAGCCAGCCCTTCGATGTCGTTACACTGTCCGAATCGCTGGGCGGTATCAACGAGCTCGATAATGCAGGCGGTCTGGCCTACCTCGCCCAGCTTGCCAAAAATACCCCCAGCGCCGCCAATATTCGCGCCTACACCGACATCGTGCGCGAGCGTTCGGTGCAGCGCCAGTTGATCCGCGTCGCCAACGAGATCGGTAGCAGCGCCTTCAGCCTCGACGGGCGCAGTGTTGCGCAGATGCTCGACGATGCCGAGCAGCGTGTGTTCCAGATCGCCGAACAGAGTACGCGCGGGCGCCGCAACTTCGTGCCCATGAAGGAACTGATGGGTCTGGTGATGGACCGGATAGACCTGCTGGCGCAGCAGGACAATCCCATCATCGGTATCTCGAGTGGCTTCAATGAACTCGACAAAATGACGGCCGGGCTGCAACCGTCCGATCTCATCATCGTCGCAGGCCGGCCGTCCATGGGCAAGACCAGCTTTGCCATGAACATCGCCGAGCATGCGGCGATCAAGTACGCCGTGCCCTCGGTAATCTTCAGTATGGAAATGTCGGCCGAACAACTGGCCTTGCGCATGCTGTCATCCCTGAGTCGCCTCGACCACAACAAGGTGCGCACCGGCAAGCTCGAAGACGATGACTGGCCGCGGCTCAGTTCCACCGTGGGCATACTGGGCGAGGCGCCGCTGTATATCGACGACACCCCGTCGCTGACGCCGATGGACCTGCGGGCACGGGCGCGCCGACTCAAGCGCGAGCGCGGGCTGGGTCTGATTGTGGTCGACTACCTGCAGTTGATGCAGGTACCCGGCACGAAAGAGACGCGGGCCAATGAAATATCAGAAATATCGAGGTCACTCAAGGCATTAGCTAAGGAACTTAATGTTCCAGTGATCGCCCTGTCGCAGCTCAACCGTAACCTGGAGAGCCGCACCGACAAGCGGCCGGTGATGTCCGATCTGCGTGAGTCGGGTGGTATCGAACAGGACGCCGATCTCATCATGATGATCTACCGCGACGAGGTCTACAACGAGACCAGTCCGGACAAGGGCACGGCCGAGATCAACATCGTCAAGCAGCGTAATGGCCCCATCGGAGGTCTGCGGCTGACCTTCCTCGGTCAGTACACGCGGTTTGAAAACTTCATCCCCAGCGTCTATTCCAACGAGGGTTATGCATGACGCGCCCGGCGCAGGCGCTGATCGACATCCAGGCCCTGCAACATAACCTCCGCTGTGTAAAAAACGCCGCCCCGCAAAGCCGGGTCATGGCCATCATCAAGGCCGACGCCTATGGCCACGGCATCGTACGTGCGGCCCGCGCCCTGGCCGCCGCCGACGGTTTTGGTGTGGCGAGCATCGACGAGGCCATCGTGCTGCGCGAGGCGGGCGTCACACATCCGGTTACCCTGCTTGAGGGTGTGTTTGAGGCCTCTGAACTCACGCTGGTCAGGCAGCATGGCTTGAGCATGGTGGTGCACCATGCCGCCCAGATCGACATGCTCGAGGCGACGACGACGGGTGCCCCCATCCCGGTATGGCTCAAGATTGACAGCGGCATGCACCGCCTCGGTTTTGCGCCGACACAGGTGCAACCGGCCTGGCAACGCCTGTCGGCGTGCGCTGCGGTCAGGCAACCCAGCGGCCTGCTGACGCACTTTGCATGTGCCGACGAGCGCGATAATAGCGCCACACAACGGCAACAGGAGTGCTTCGGGCAGGCCACTGCCGGCTGGTCCGGGGAGCGCTCCAGCGCCAACTCCGCAGCGATACTCGCCTGGCCGCAGACCCATGGTGACTGGGTGCGTCCCGGCATCATGCTCTACGGCGTATCGCCATTTGCCGGCGAACGGGCACAGGCGCACGGCCTGCAAGCTGTCATGACCCTGCGTTCCTCCTTGATTGCAGTGCATCAGTTGCAGCGCGGTGATGCCATCGGCTATGGCGCCAGCTATGTGTGTCCGCAGGCCATGCCGGTGGGCGTGGTGGCAATCGGGTATGGCGACGGTTATCCGCGCCACGCGCAGACGGGCACGCCGGTACTGGTCAACGGCCAGCGCGTACCATTGATAGGGCGGGTTTCGATGGACATGATCAGCGTGGATTTGAGTGAGTTGCGCGATGTGCGTGTCGGCGACCCGGTGGTGTTGTGGGGCGCGGGCCTGCCGGTGGAAGAAATAGCCGAGCACGCCGCCACGCTGGCCTATGAATTGTTGTGCGGTGTGGCGCGCCGTGTGCGCTGCATAGAGGTTTAAAAATGCGTCTTTTGCTCCAATACGGTGCTGTACAAGGACGTACGAATGTCGCGAGCGGAGGACGCGCAGGAAGCGACCGTTGCAGCTTGTCTTTCAGAAAAATCCATCATTTTTAGAGGCAGCACTCTCCGTGGCCAGAGATAAGTTGTTCTACACCTGTAGCCAGTGCGGTGCGCAGGCGCCGAAATGGGCAGGGCAGTGCGCCGACTGCGGTGCCTGGAACAGCCTGGAAGAGGCGCTGGCAAGCCCGGCCACACCCCGTGCTGCGCGTTTTGCCGATTATGCGCCGGCCAGTGTGCAGGACATGCAGGAAATTGCGGCGGGCAGCGAGGTACGGCAGTCGAGCGGGCTGGCCGAACTCGACCGGGTACTGGGCGGCGGGGTGGTCGAGGGTTCGGTGATACTGATTGGCGGCGATCCGGGCATTGGCAAATCCACCTTGCTGCTGCAGTGCATGGCGGCATTGAGCGCGCGCCAGCCGGTTCTGTATGTCACGGGTGAGGAATCCTTGCAACAGGTGAGCATGCGTGCGCAGCGACTGGGATTATCCGTTGCTGAGCTGCGGCTGCTCACCGAAACCAATGTGGAGCGTATTATTTCCAGTGCCGGGCGTGAGCGGCCGCGGGTGCTGGTGATCGATTCAATTCAAACCGTGTATACCGAGGCGCTGCAATCCGCGCCCGGCGCGGTGGCGCAGGTGCGCGAGAGCGCGGCGCAACTGGTGCGTTATGCCAAGCACACCGGTACGGCGTTGTTTCTGGTCGGGCATGTGACCAAGGAGGGCACGCTCGCCGGCCCGCGCGTGCTGGAGCACATGGTCGATACGGTGCTGTATTTCGAGGGCGACGGTGCGAGCAGTTACCGGGTTATCCGGGCGGTAAAAAACCGCTTTGGTGCGGTAAACGAGATCGGCATGTTCGCGATGACCGAGAAGGGCTTGCGCGAGGTGAGCAATCCGTCCGCGATTCTGCTCTCACGCCATGCCGAGCCGGTGCCGGGCAGCGTGGTCACGGTGACGCGCGAGGGCAATCGCCCGCTGCTGGTGGAGGTGCAGGCGCTGGTGGACGAATGTCACGGCGCCAACCCGCGCCGGGTGACGCTGGGGCTGGACCAGAACCGGCTGGCCATGTTGCTTGCGGTGCTGCACCGTCATGGCGGCATTGCCATGTACGATCAGGATGTGTTCGTGAATGTGGTGGGTGGCGTGCGTGTCACCGAGACCGGCGCCGACCTCGCCGTGGTGTTGGCGGCACTCTCCAGTCTGCGCAGCCGGCCATTGCCGCGCGACCTGGTGGTGTTCGGCGAGTTGGGGTTGGCAGGTGAGGTGCGGCCGGTGCAAAGTGGCGAGGCGCGTTTGCGCGAGGCGGTGAAGCACGGCTTCAAGCAGGCCGTTATCCCCGTCGCCAACGCGCCCAAGGGTGGGCTCAGGGGCATGGAGATCCATGCGGTGGAGCGTTTAACGGAAGCGCTGGAGGTGTTGCGCGGTTAGTGCGGGTTAACCGAGGGAGGAAAGCTCGCGGTTGAGCTGTGCTGTGTCGCCGAGATTAAGCTCGACGAGGCGTCTCAGGTGCGCAATGCTGTCGAGGTCAATGTGATCGCAACGCAACCCGATGTGCCCATTTTCCATATGGGCCACGGTTCCCTGCATGCGAATGACGATATCGCCGTCCAGCTGCAATTCGGCCAGCAGGTTGTCGCCCAGCGTGCCGGCCCAGTCCTGCGGTTTGCTGAACAAGGCCCCTTTGAGTGAAATGTCGATCAGACCGCTGTCCCAGCGACGCGCCCCCTGTGACAGAGACACCTTGGCGTCAAACTGTATCCGGGTGTAGTGCCGGTGCTCTTCGCTTGCATTGCGTGTCATGGGCTGCGCCCCGAGGGTGATATCCGTTAACCAGGGTTGTTGCCTTATCCTACCATAGCCTTGCCCTGCTGCCGCAACTTTAGCCCCCCGCAGGCCGTCAGGTACGTCATAGAGCCAGTGCCTGCCAAGGGCGTGTCAACCCTGGGCCGAATACTGCGTTAAACCTAATGCTTACCTGACACTCACACAAGGATGCCCGCATGAAAACAAGCATTGCAGTTGCCAGTCTGTTGACCCTGTTCGTAATCAATCCTGTGCTCGCTCATGAAGAGGGCAGGTCGGGCGACAAGTTTGCCCACGGCACACAGGATAGAGCTGACCGCAATCATCATTACAACGGGCGTAGTGCCCAACGGAAAGAGCAGCATGATGAGCATGCAGGACGACACAAGCAATACAGACATAACCACAGCGTCACGACAAATAAGGGCAGGCACGTGTATCAACACAGGAGCCACGCTCGGTGGCATGCCCAGCACTGCCGCCAGCAGCAGTATCGAAGACACGGCGACCGGGAGTGCAGTGTGCGCTGGTCACATCCACACCATGGCCAACATCAGGCCTTCGCTCAGCGGCGCCACGGGCCCCATCTGCACAGGTAGTCGATGCCACGGTTGCCAAGTGGTTGGCATGAACACGCTATAATCACAGACGGAAGGTCACCATGTGGGCTGCAACCAAACTACTGGGCAGTATTTCCGAGTCAAGGGAGCGAGGTACGCTGGACACTCACCAAGCGCTGGACCGGTTTTTAGCCAACATTGAGCGACGTGCCTTTCGCATGGCCCAGCTCGCTACCGGCAATGCCGAAGACGCCCTTGATCTGGTGCAAGAGGCCATGCTCAATCTTGCGCAGCAGTATGGCGATCGCAATGAGCAGGAGTGGGGGCCGTTATTTCACCGCATACTCCAGAGCCGTATACGCGACTGGTATCGACGCAGCAAGGTACGCAATCGCTGGCGCGTCTGGCTGGGTATTGAGGAAGGCGAAGAAGATCCGCTGGACAAGCTGGCCCACCCTGATGCAATCGGCCCTGCGGAACAGGTTGCGGGCGAGCGCGCACGGGGCGCGCTCGATCAGGCCTTGCAAAAACTGCCGATGCGCCAGCAGCAGGCCTTTTTGCTGCGCACTTGGGAAGGCTATAATATTGCCGAAACTGCACATGTAATGGGCTGCTCGGCAGGCAGTGTCAAAACGCATTACTCGCGCGCAGTGCATACTCTGCGCATATTGCTGGAGGACTACCAACCATGAGCACACACGATGAGCAGGACTTTCTGGCGGCTGCACGCGCCCGTCTGGAGGAAAGCGTGAACACGCTGGATGCGCACACGCTGTCGCGCTTGCACAGCGCCCGCAGCCGTGCGCTGGACAGCCTGGAGGCTCAGCCGGCATGGCATGCGCCGCGCTGGTGGTTGCCTGCAGGCGCAATGGCTGCCGCCGCCGCGCTGGTGTTTGTGCTGGGTGGTGAGATGTGGACGACACAGCCGACCGACAGCCTTGTGGTGATAACCCCCGAGATCACGGAGATCGTGGGCTCGGAGGAGAATCTGGAGATTGCGACCGACCTCGACTTTTATCGCTGGCTCGACGAGCAAACACGGGCCGGAGCCTACACTGCAACCATATCTCGCGCATGAGCAAACCCAGATCGCTGGATCACATGCTTGGCACAGTGCTGCTTTCGCTGTTGCTGCTCTGCGCACAGCAGGTCGCTGTAGCCGGCGATGCGGCAATACTGTATCCGGAACAACTGCATTCTTACATGCGCCTGGTTGCAGACAAGCACGGAGGCGAACAGCGCTGGAAAAGCATGACACCGGAGCAGCGCGCCCGTGCACGCGAGCGTTACGAGCATTTCAAGCAACTGTCACCGGAGGAGCAGGCGCGTATCCGTGAACGTTACGAGCACTTCAACCAGTTGCCACCGGAGCAGCAGGAGGAGCTGCGTGAGCAGTGGAATAAAATGTCGCCGGAAGAGCGCCGCAAGGCGCTCAACAAGAAGCGCCGCGAACGCCATAGCCAGGAGGAGTAATCCTTCAGGGGCAGGGCGATACGCAATCAGGGCGCGACCTCAACCAGACCGGCGCAGGCCGTAAACAGCAACACGGGCCGTACCTGCCTTTGTGGCCAGAGGCGCATGGCACCGTGTGCATACAGGCGCATTTGCGCCTGGTAAGGCGCTGCCGCCTGCGCCAAGTGATCTGGCTGCACCGTAGCGCGGGTTTTGTAGTCGACTATCCATACCGTGTCCGGCGTTACGACCAGCCGATCCACCACCCCGGAGATGTGTTGTCCATCTGCCTCGTAATACAGCGGTGTTTCGTTGTATGCGACCTCAATAGTGTTGTCAGCAAACAGGAACTGTAGTGTCGGTGCCTGCAGTACCCGCTGAACCTCATCCCACCAGATGGGCAAGCGCGCGTCGCTGTCGTGCAGCAACAAGTCAGTGGCCAGTTGGCGCAGTACGTGGCCACGCGACACTGCAGCCCCCAGGCTGAGCCGATCCAGCAGGCGGTGGATGGCGGTGCCACGCAACACGGCATCTGCATCGCGCACCTGCTGCAGTGTGGCTGCGTCCCCGGTATGACTGGGGCTCAACCTGGAGGGTCGGATTGCAGGCACTGGCTGTGACAGGCGGCTGTCGATGTCGGGTGGTATGACCACCTCAGTCGGCAATGATGATGCAGGCAAGGGTGCGGGTGGGATGGCGGAGCGTTGCAACCAGCCGGCTAGCAGCGGGTCACCATCCGGTTGCAGGCGTTGGGCAATCATTTCATACCAGCCCAGTGCGCTTCCCTTGCGGGGGGCGCAGCCGGAGATAAACAGGTATTGGCGGGCGCGCGTCAGTGCCACATAGAGTAGATTCATCTCCTCGCGTTGGGCGGCGGCATCCAGCAGCCGTTGAATCTTCCCACCAAGTTGCGTTTCTATCCCGCTTTTGGCGGGCAGGAAAAAATGGCTGGGCCGGTCGGCTTCGGCTGGCCAGTAGATGAGGGGTTGTGAACCGCGTGCAGAAGCGGTGGCTGTGGCGTCGGCGACAAATACCACGGCTGCTTCCAGCCCCTTGGCGGCATGCACGGTGAGGATGCGCACCCGGGCCTCATGGGCGGGTGCCGGCGCTTCGTCGGGCGCTTCCTGAGCACTGTCGCGCAGGGTGTCCAGTCGCGCCCGAAACATCCCCGGGCTGGGATAGCGTCCGCTGTCTACCTCCAGCGCCAGCTCCAGGAAACGGATGAGATTGGCGCACACCCGCGTTTTCAGTCCGGGCGGAAAGGCGGCCTCATAGCGTGCGAGTACATTGCCTTCGGCATAGATGCTGTCCAGCAAGTCGTGCATTGGAACCTGGCCGGCACGTTTGCACCAGCGGCTCAGCCAGCGCTGCGCCCGTGCCAGCGGCGCCCCTGGGGCAAGGCTGCTGGCAAGCGTGGCAAGCCGGTCTATCCAGTAGGGTGTGGAGGTGTCGGTGGCCAGCTGGATAAGGTCGTCATCACTGCACGCAAACAGCGGAGAACGCATTACCTGCGCCAGCGCCAGATTATCATAGGGTGTGATCAGCACATCGAGCAGGGCGATCATGTCCTGCACCTCGAGGGTATCGAGCAGGGTACCGCGGGTGGCGCCGATAAAGGGGATACCGGCAGCGCGCAATGCGCTTTCGTAGGCGGACACATGGGTACGGTTACGTACCAGAATCAGGATGTCGTTATAGTTGATCACCCGCGTGTGGGCACCATCCTGAACCGGCGTGCGGGTTTCCACGAGGTCGCAGATGCGCTGTGCAATCTGCCGGCCTTCCAGTAAATGCTGCTGCTCGCTGGCGGCAGGGCGCGGCTGCTGCAATGGATTGCGCAGACGATGGGTCACGGGTCGTTGCTGTTCTGCGGCCTCCGGGCGTATCAGCGGGAGCAGTTCGATCTGGCCCCAGAGAGTCGTGCGGTGCGTGCTGTGGGGGTGAAAGGCGGGCAGGCGTTGCTCAAATACCTGGTTGAAGAAATCGCACAACACGGGTGCAAAACGCCAGGAAACATCCAGCGGGTAGCTGGGGGCGTTGAGATTTTTCTCCAGCCAGAGCGCGGCGGTCGTGAAGAGTTCGGGGTTGGCGCGCCTGAAACCGTAGATGGATTGCTTGAGATCGCCCACCAGAAATACACTGCGTGCGCGACCGCTCTGGCCGGCAGCCAATTCCTCGAGCAGCGGCAGCAACAGGCGCCACTGGGTTGGATTGGTATCCTGAAATTCATCCACCAGCAGATGGTCGATACGCTGATCCAGCTTGTACTGTACCCACTGGGCATTGTCGGAGTGCTGCAGGAGCTGGCTGGCCTTCCATTCCAGGTCACTGAAGTCGAGCAGGCGCTGCTCGGCCTTGATGCGCTGATAGTGTTGCAGCAGGCGTGCGCCGGCGCTGAACCAGGCCGATGACAGTGCCAGCGTCAGGCGACGCGCCTCCAGTTCCAGCGCCTGCAATGCGAGATCAGACAACTGCCCATGCAATGCGAGCAGGCGTTCCGCACCTGCGCTGCCGAGTTTGTCGCTGAGTGTCCGGGTCAGCTTGCGCGCGCGCGGTGCACCGTCGGCGGTGAGGAATACCCTGCAGACGGCATCAAAATCAGCTACTGCGTTGTTGCCTGACAGCAGCGCATGAATCAGTTCCGCGTCACGCGTGTTGGACGCGTTGGGGTGTTGCAGCAACAGGGTGGCGAATTCATCCAGCTGGGCGAGCGTTTCAGCAACAAAAAAATCTCTTGCCGGTGTGCCCGGGCTATCAACCTGGAGTTGTTGGGCCAGCATCCGTGTGGCATGCGCTGCCGGATCAGGGCTGCCTTCGGTGCAGGCCCACCAGTCACTGCGGTGCTCCAGAAACCGCAGTAGCAGCATTCGTACGGCGTCGGCGCCGCGGGTATGCCGCATGAGGCACTCGAGCGCGTGTGCCAGCGGGCTGTCCGGCAGCTTTGTGGCCTCGCTCAACAAGGCCTCAAGCGCGGCCTGTGACAGCACACCGGCATTTTCGATCAGATCAAAACCAGGTGGGACATCGGCTTCCAGCGGAAACCGGCGCAGCAGCTCCTGGCAAAAGGCATGGAAGGTTGTGATGCGTGGGCTGTGCTCACTTTTGAGCAGGGTTTCGTACGCATCACGAACCCGTTGCCGCTGGATTGCGTCAGCAGTCAACCCCAGCACTGCCAGCGCCGCATCGAGCTCTGCCTGTTCCAGGCAGGCAAGCTCAAGCAGGCGCTGCGAAAGCCGTTCCTGCATTTCAAGTGCCGCCTTGCGGGTGAAGGTGATGGCGAGAATGCCTGCAGGCGGGGTGCCCTCGAGCAGCAAACGGATGAGACGTGCCACCAGCAGCCAGGTTTTGCCGGTGCCGGCCGAGGCCAGTACCACGGCATTGCAGGCGGGTGTGATGGCATTCAGATGATTCATGGTGGCTCGCTCAGCCACATCTGTTTGCGGCACAGCCCCGTCATCGCACAGTAACGGCAGGCCTTCTCATCACCCCACGCGGGCAGCGGTTGCCCGCTACGCAGATCCTGCATGATCTGATGCAGACGCTCGGCAGTGGCCTGGGTCAGTTGATCGAGGGTCGTGCCGCCGAGTTGGGCAGCGGTGGACACTTTTTCATTGCCGATGGCGACGTAGGCAACGTGTGTTACAGGTCGTTCATGCTCCTGCGCCAGCAAGGCATAAAACGGCAGCTGGATCGCCTCACCGCTCTCGATGTCGTTTTGCGACGGCAGTATTGCTCCGGTTTTGTAATCCAGTACAGCGCAACCATCATCACCGTGATCAATCCGGTCGATGCGGCCTTTGATGTCCAGTTCCGGCCAGCTGCGCTGCAATTCAATCTCACAGTCTGCCACCCGCCAGTGTTGTGTACGTTCGGTCTGCCAGTCGAGGTAGTGAGGCAGTGTTGCGAGCCACTGATTGAGCCAGCCCCGGTGCTCGAAGTTGTCCTCCAGATCCTGCGCAAAGACGGCACGACTAATCTCGCCCAGCAATTTTTCGGCGCTGCCGCGGGTGACGGGCGTCAAGGCCTCGCCGAACGGACCGGGCAGGCCGCGCTGGCCGCGATGAAAGGCGCTCAAGATGCGGTGGATGCGTTCGCCGTAATCCGATTTTTCCAGCCGCTCACGCAAGGCCTCGACCGGCTTGAGTCCTAAACAGCGGGCAGCCAGAAACTGGTAAGGGCAGTCAATCATTTGCTGGTACGCATGGGCAGACAGCGTGGCGGGCAGCAGCGTAGCCGGTACCTTGGGTTGCGGGTAACGCAGGGGTACCGGCAGTTCGGCGGTGTCGGCGCAAAATACCTCGCTGCGCCTGTCCTGCAGCATCGCAACCAGCGTGTGATCTTCCAGCGACTGCCGGTAGGCCAGTTGATGAAATGTTTGCAGCAACTCCAGCCAGGGACTGGGCTGCACCGGTTGCCCTTGCTGTTCGCGGCAGACTGTAAGCAACACGGCTGGTGCGCTTTGCAGCAAACGGCGAAAGTGGTGAAAGCGCAGCGTACGGGTGATGTGCGCAGTAGGCAGCGCAAGTTCGTGACGTACTGCACTGTTGAAGTAAGGTGAGGTATCAACTGGCCCAGGCCAGTTGGCGGCATCGACGCCTGCAATCACCAAGGCATCAAAGTGGGCACAGGCCGTCTGTTGCAGTGTGAGTATCTGTACCCGCTCATCACTCACGGTGGGTATAAAGTTGGCGCGCTCCAGCCCTCCCCCCAGCCAGGCCCTGAAATCCGGCCAACGCATGCGCAGCGAGCGGCCGGGCAGTGCCTGGCGCAGGCTGCGCAGTTCGCGCAGCACCGACTGGCCTGCGGCGTCTGTTGCCCAGGCCGCAACAATGCCAAGCCGGTGCAGGCTTTCCTCAACGGCATTCAACAGGTCTTCAGGCCGGTGTGACTTGCCCGTCTGAAACAGCAGCAGAGGTGTGGCGGCGTGCTCAATTCTGTCGAGCAGCCCGGCCACGGCACGTGAAGCTGCTGCAAGGTTGGCCGGCAAGCGTGCCTGACGATAGCCCAGATGTTTGCGGTAGCGCGCGAGATTGCGGCCGATATTTTCATGCTGTACCACATCCTGTTCAAAGCGATAGGTGGCGGCCAACCACTCGACACGCTCCTGGCCGGCGCATACAAAAGGAGACTTGAGTACATCGAGCAGTGGCAGCGCGGCGAAATCTTCCTCCACTGTCTGCAGCCAGCGTTCCAGTACGCTGGCTGCACTGGTGGTGGAGAGGGCCCAGCCGGCGTGGTCCTGTACCGCGACCTCGGCCCGCTCCAGCAATGCCCGTACCCGGCGTGCCAGCCGCCGGTCTTGCGCAACGATGCCGATGCGGCAGACACCAGCCAGCAACCATCGCCGGACTTGCAAGGCGATGGCTTGGGCCTCCTGCTCGGCGTCACCTGCATGCAACAGGCGGAGCCGGTCCTGTGCCGGGCTGACCGGTTGCTGTGCTGCATAGGCCTCCGCCCGGGCCTTGAGTGCGCTGGCCTCGGGATTATAAATACAGTTAATTAATAAGGTTAAATTATCATCATATATATTTGATTTATATTTAATATCTGCATTAATAAGAAAGTCCTTAAGCGGCGCATCGGGGTGGTAGTCCGCGCTGTCGACCGCGTCCCCGGGCAGGCCGTGACACACCCAGGTCAGCCGGCCTTGCCTGACGAGCGCAGTCGCCCATGCGATTTCGGCAGGCATCAGTTCCAGACTGGCCAGCAGATAAAAATGTGTTTCAGCAGCGCTGCCTGCCGCAGACAGGCTTGCACCGAGCGTAGCCAGATAGGCGCTGCTGGCATCGTGCGTCTCTTGCGCATGCAGTTGTTCGTGCCAGGCGTGCCAGAGGGTATGTACCAGCCTCGCCTCGCGGCTGAGCCCGGCGGTGCTCGACGACATGCCGTACGCAGTGAGCAGTTGTTGCGTGAACTGCTCGAGCTCAGCCGGCAGATGCACCGCGTGCAGTGTCAGCTCGTCGAACAGCTGCAGCACGCTGTCGACCAGTCGCCACGGCTGATCATCACCCAGCAAGGTGGGGTGCTGGAGCAAGGCCTCTGCCAGCATAAGCTCGGCGGCATGGCGTGACAGCACGGATGTGTCGGCGGAGTGGCGTTCGGCCCACTGACGCAAGGTCGTGATGCGTGGTCCGAGCAGGGCTGAACATTGGCGCTGGCGGGCGGCGTGCAGCAGGCAGCGACGCAGGCGGGAGGCCTGCAGACACTGCGGCAACAGAATGACCACCTGGCTCAGGTCGGCCGTGTGGCGGTGGATAATGAGTTCGGCAAGAAGCGGTAGCGGATCCTGGTGGTAGGGTACCAGGAGCGGCGAGGGAATCGTTTCGGGAAACGCTGCGCCAGCCATAGCCTTGATGCGCTCGAGTCTGATGCTGGAAACTTAGACTAGCAGCGTACCACAGCTCTTGACTGTGGTGAGTGCGCTGCCAGGCAGCAGGACGACTTCAGCGCGCGCTGTCCATGCTTAACGCTCAAGATGGCTGAGCTTGTCGGGAACGCCGTCCCATTCCTTGGCGTCGGCGGGTGGCTCACCCTTTTCGGTAATTACCGGCCACAGTTTGGCAAGCTCGGCATTGAGTGGAGTGAAATGTTTCTGGTCATCGGGCACGGCATCTTCAGCAAGGATGGCGTTGGCGGGACACTCCGGCTCGCACAGGGTACAGTCGATACATTCGTCCGGGTCAATGACCAGAAAATTGGGCCCCTCGTGAAAGCAATCCACCGGGCACACCTCTATACAATCCATGTATTTGCACTTGATGCAATTTTCTGTGACAACGAAAGTCATACCGGCCGAGCTCCAATCCTGATGTCATGCAAGGTGCCGATTATAACATTTTTTGCGCCGCATCGTAGCCAGGCGGCCTGCCCAAACGAGGCCGGATAGTGCATACTAACGATTACCTTTCCCTCTGATCCGCCAGCGTTAATGAGTCTGCGTTACGACCTGCACTGCCACTCCACTGCCTCCGATGGCACGCTCAGCCCTGTCGAGCTCGTAATGCGTGCCGCACAGCAGGGGGTGGATGTGTTGGCGCTGACGGATCACGATGTCACCGATGGCCTGCACGAGGCGCTGGCTGCCGCCGTCACGGCGGGCATTACGCTGTTGCCCGGCGTCGAGATATCGGTGACATGGCAAGCCAAGACGATCCACATCCTGGGACTGGGTATAGACCCCAGCAATACTGTGTTACAACAAGGGTTGGCGGCCATGCGCAGCTTTCGCGGCTGGCGCGCGGAGGAGATGGGGCGCCGTCTCGAAAAGCGCGGCATCAGGGATGCGTATGCGGGCGCCAGTGCGTATGCCCACGGCACGATCCTGAGCCGCACCCACTTTGCCCGTTATCTGGTGGAGTGCGGACACGCCAAGGATATAGGGCAGGTATTCAAGAAGTTTCTCACGCCAGGCAAGCCGGGCTATGTCGCAGGCGAGTGGGCTACCTTGCCGGAGGCGCTGCACTGGATACACAGCGCTGGCGGGCAGGCCGTGATCGCGCATCCGGCACGCTACAAACTCACCGCCACACGCCTGCGTCAACTGCTGGGCGAATTCAAGCAGCATGGCGGTGCTGCGATTGAGGTTGTGTCGGGCAGTCACAGTCGCAACGACTACTACACCATGGCGAATTACGCCAGGGAGTTTGATCTGCTGGCCTCTGCAGGCTCTGACTACCATGGTCCGGAGCAGTCGTGGCTGGAACTGGGCAAACTGCCACCGCTACCGTCAGGCTGTACGCCGGTCTGGAGTGACTGGCAGAATGCAGCACATTGACCACACCATCCGGGAGACCGCTGCGTGCTGTACTTCCATATTCATCCGCAAAATCCGCAATCGCGCTTGATCAATCAGGTGGTGGCCGCGCTACGGGCGGGCGCGGTGATCGCGTACCCCACCGACTCATGTTACGCACTCGGCTGCCACATCGGCGACAAGACGGCGATGGAGCGCATCCGCCGTATTCGCGCGGTGGACGACAAGCACAATTTCACCCTGGTCTGTCGTGATCTTTCGGAAATTGCCACCTACGCCAAGGTCGATAACGTGGCCTACCGCCTGCTGAAAAAGCTCACGCCGGGCCCGTATACTTTTATCCTGGGTGCGACGCACGAGGTGCCGCGCCGCCTGCAGCACGCAAAGCGCAAGACCATCGGCCTGCGCGTGCCTGACAATGCCATCAGCCAGGCCTTGCTGGAGGCGCTGGGTGAGCCGCTGATGAGTTCTACGCTGATCATGCCGGGCACCGGCTTGCCGCTGAACGATGCCGAAGAGATCCGGGCCGTGCTGGCGCACCAGATAGATGTGGTCATTGATGGCGGTAATTGCGGGCTGGAACTTACCACGGTGGTGGATATGGTGGGTGAGGTACCAGAGATCACGCGCCACGGCAAGGGCGACGTACAGGCGGTCATGGGTGGCTGAGGCGGGTCTGATTCAAATTTCAGGGGCCGCACCAAAGCAGGTATAATCCACAGATGGAAGAATTGAGTCTGATGCAGCGCATTGCCGTGTGGGCGCTGCCGGTGTTGTTTGCCATCACGGTGCATGAAGTCGCCCATGGCTGGGCGGCACGCAAACTCGGTGACCCGACTGCAATGATGCTGGGGCGCCTGACACTCAACCCGATCAAGCACATCGATCCTGTCGGCACCGTCCTGCTGCCCCTGTTGATGCTGGTGTTCAAGCTGCCGTTTATCTTTGGCTGGGCCAAGCCGGTGCCCGTGACCTGGGAAAATCTCAGGCACCCGAAACGCGACATGGCACTGGTAGCCGTGGCGGGGCCGCTCTCCAATCTGCTGATGGCCGTGTTCTGGGCCGGTATAATGAAACTCGGCATCAGTCTCGGATCCATGCCTGGTGACGTGGCGCAGTTCATGATTTATATGGGTGGCGCGGGGATCTTCATCAATGTGATTCTGCTGGTGCTGAACCTGCTGCCGATACCGCCACTCGACGGTGGTCGCGTGCTCTCCGGACTGTTGCCGGGGCCATGGGCATGGCAGCTTAACCGTGTCGAGCCGTATGGCATGATCATACTGGTGTTGTTGCTGGTGAGCGGGCTGCTCAGCAGCATTCTTTACCCCCCGGTGCAGGCCATACAAGGTGCACTTTACTATCTGGCCGGACTCTGAGGAGACTGTTACTTGAGTTCGATACCGACACAACATCAGCGCGTGCTTTCTGGCATGCGCCCAACTGGCCAGCTGCATCTTGGCCATTATCATGGCGTGCTGAAAAACTGGCTGCGGCTGCAGCACGAGTACGAATGCTTTTTCTTTATTGCCGACTGGCACGCACTCACTACACAATACGAAGACCCGTCGATCATCAGCGAAAGTGTGTGGGACATGGTGATCGACTGGCTGGCGGTGGACATCAACCCCGGTGCTGCCAAGCTGTTTATCCAGTCGCGCGTACCCGAGCATGCCGAGCTGCATTTGCTGCTGTCGATGATTACGCCATTAGGCTGGCTGGAGCGTGTGCCGAGTTATAAGGACCAGCAGGAAAAGCTCAAGGAGAAGGATCTTGCCACCTACGGATTTCTCGGTTACCCGCTGTTGCAGAGTGCCGACATACTGATCTACAAGGCCGGGCAGGTGCCAGTGGGGGAGGACCAGGTGGCGCATGTGGAGTTGACGCGCGAAGTGGCGCGCCGCTTCAACCACATGTACGGCCGCGAGCGTGGGTTCGAGGAAAAGGCGGAGGCGGCCATCAAGAAACTGGGGGCCAAGAATGCTGCGCACTACAAGGAACTGCTCAAGCGCTATCAGGAGCAGGGTGACCATTCCGCGATCGAGACCGCGCGCGCCCTGGTCGAGGCACGTCAGAACATCACGCTGGGCGACCGTGAGCGCCTGTTCGGCTACCTCGAGGGCGGTGGGCGCATTATTCTGGTGGAGCCACACGCCTTGCTCACACCCACCTCCAGGATGCCGGGACTGGATGGTCAGAAGATGTCGAAGTCGTACAACAACACCATATCCTTGCGGGAAGAGCCGAAAGTGGTTGAAACCAAGCTGCGCGCCATGCCCACCGATCCTGCCCGCGTGCGCAGAACAGATCCGGGCGACCCAGAGAAGTGCCCGGTATGGTCGCTGCACCAGGTATATTCCAGTGACGAACTCAAGGGTTGGGTGCAGCAGGGTTGTCGCAGTGCAGGCATCGGCTGCCTGGATTGCAAAAAACCCCTGATCGAGGCGATACAGGCGGAGTTGGCGCCGATTCGGGAGCGGGCGCAGGAGTTCGCAGCAAACCCCGGGCTGGTGCGCAGTATCATCGCTGAAGGTTGCGACGCAGCACGCGACGTGGCTCGCAGTACGCTGGATGAAGTACGTCAGGCCATGGGCCTTGTGTATCGCTGAGGGCATTTTGATGCAGATCGATACTCAAGGCAGCGTTGACGTGGTCCAGGCCGAACTGCCACTGGCGATCATCCAGGGCGCGCCGCTGACGCGCCTGCCACAAGACCTCTATATACCGCCAGACGCGCTGGAGATCATTCTTGAAACCACCTTCGAGGGCCCGCTGGACCTGCTGCTATACCTCATCAAGCGCCAGAACCTGGATATCCTCAATATTCCCATTGCACGCATCACCGAGCAATATATTGTATATGTGGATCTGATGCAGGGCCTGCGACTGGAGCTGGCGGCGGAATATCTGCTGATGGCCGCCATACTGGCCGAAATCAAGTCGCGCATGCTGCTGCCGCGTCCGCCCCAGATCACTGAAGAGGACGACCCGCGGGCGGAGTTGGTGCGCAGGCTACAGGAATACGAACGCTTCAAGCAGGCCTCAGATCAACTCGATGCGCGGCCCCAGCTGGGGCGCGACGTGTTTCATGCGCTGGCAGTAGTGACGCTGGCGCAACACACCCGGCCTCAGCCGACGGTAAACCTCGATGAGTTGCTGCACGCCTTCAGAGAGCTGATGCAGCGTGCCGTGATGTTTACCCATCACCACATCCAGCGTGAGCCACTGTCGGTGCGGGAGCGCATGTCGCAGGTGCTGAGCCAGTTGCGTGGAGACAGGTTTGTCGAATTCAGCACGCTGTTCAACATCAGCGATGGCCGCAGTGGCGTGGTGGTTACCTTTCTCGCCCTGCTCGAACTGGTCAAGGAGTCGCTGATCGATTTCACCCAGAATGAGGCATGGGCGCCCATTTACGTAAGGGCCGCAAGCACAAACCAATGAATACCAGTCAATTGAAAAATGTGATCGAGGCAGCGCTGTATGTGGCAGAAGAGCCGCTCAGCGTGGAACGGCTGTTAACGCTGTTCAACGACGAGGGGCGGCCATCACGCGAGCAGGTGGGTGAACTGCTGGGCATGCTGGGAGAGGAGTGTGCCACGCGGGGTGTCGAGCTGGTCGAGGTCGGCAGCGGCTACCGCTTTCAGGCCAGACAGGAGTTGAGTCCCTGGCTGGCACGGCTGTGGGAAGAGCGTCCGCAGCGCTATTCGCGTGCGCTGCTGGAAACACTATCCTTGATTGCCTACCGTCAGCCCATTACGCGCGGTGAAATTGAAGACGTGCGTGGAGTCGCAGTAAGTACCTCCATCATCAAGACACTGCTTGAACGCGAGTGGATACGGAGCATCGGCCATCGTGATGTGCCGGGAAAGCCCGTACTCTATGGTACGACGCGCCAGTTTCTGGACCACTTCAGCCTCACCAGCCTGGATCAGTTACCGCCATTGTCGGAAATCCATGCGCCGGATGCGGACATGTTCGCTATGCTGGAAAACGATCCGGCAGATACGCAGTCTGCGGATACAGGAGCTTCTGCTGGTGTGAGCGGCGAGGTGGCCAACGCAGCGTCCTCCGGTGAGTGAAAAACTGCAAAAGGTGCTGGCGCGTGCAGGTTATGCGTCGCGCAGGGAGATCGAGGCCTGGATCGAAGCGGGCCGCATCACCCTGAACGACGTGACTGCGACTGTGGGTGCTCGCGCAACACCGCAGGATAAAATCCTGATTGATGGTCAACCGGTGCCACAGCACCGGCTCAGTGGCGGGAAGTGCCGCGTGCTGGCCTACCACAAGCCCGTGGGCGAGATTTGTACCCGCGACGACCCGGAGCAGCGTACGACCGTCTTTACACAGCTGCCAGTGCTGCGTTCTGCGCGCTGGATTACCATCGGCCGCCTCGACATCAACACCTCCGGCCTGCTTCTGCTGACCACCGACGGCGAACTGGCCCATCGCCTCATGCACCCGTCACGTGAGATCGAGCGCGAGTATGCCGTGCGGGTACTGGGCGAGGTCGATGCCGACATGCTGCAGCGCCTGCAGCGTGGCGTCATGCTGGAAGATGGCATGGCGCATTTCACCAGCATCGTCGATGCCGGTGGAGAAGGTGCCAATCACTGGTACCACGTGGTGCTGAAAGAGGGCCGCAAACACGAAGTGAGGCGTCTATGGGAGTCGCAGGGTCTCAAGGTAAGTCGGCTCACCCGGGTGCGCTATGGCGACATTCTGCTTGCACGCAGCCTGCGGCGTGGACAGCACAAGGATCTGACGCCTGAAGAAATAAACAGCCTGCGTGAGCTCGCCGGACTGGAGATTGAGCCGATAGTGCGGGTTGCTGAAAAACCGCGCAGCGGACAGCGCCAAAGGCCGCAACAACCAGGTGCAGCGCACGCGAGACACCGATCTCGCGGCGGATAATGCCTGATACAGATGCGGCTGCAGACACTCTATCGCAGTCTCTATCGGCAGCACGGCGCGCAGCACTGGTGGCCGGGTGAGACGCCGTTTGAGGTGATGGTGGGTGCGGTACTGACACAGAATACCGCATGGCGCAATGTGGAGCGGGCCATTGCCAATCTGCGTGCGGTTCAACTGCTCAGCCCCACGGCCATAACCGGCACGCCGCACGCGCGGCTGGCACAGCTGCTTCGGCCCTCGGGTTACTTCAACGTCAAGGCGCGCCGCCTGCACAGCTATTGCCGCTGGTATAACGAGCAGGGCGGCTTCGATGCGCTGACCCGCCTGGATACAGCGCGCTTGCGCACAGCCCTGCTGGCGGTACACGGCATTGGTCCCGAGACAGCGGATGACATCCTGCTGTATGCCTTTCAGCGCCCCGTGTTCGTGGTGGATGCCTATACGCGTCGTTTGCTCAGCCGGCTGGCGTTAATCCAGGGCAACGAGAGCTATGAAACCCTGCGCGCCACCATAGAAGGGCAGCTGGGCAGGGCTGACCGGCTGGCGCTGTTCAACGAATTCCATGCCTTGATTGTCATGCACGCGAAACACGTGTGTAAACCACGTCCTGCATGCACGCACTGTTGTGTTGCGCGCCGCTGTCCTGCTGCAACATCATGACAACATTGTTTCCTCTTTTCATAAAGACCGGCTTGGTATAGGCTACTGCACAGCGCATCACCCTTTCATCTGCCGCGAGAGAGTCAGCCATGAGCAAGATATCACGACGCGATTTTGTAAAATTGACGGGTGCTGCAATAGCTGCGGTGGGAATGGGTGGTCACGCAGCACAGGTAGAAGCGGCCCCGAAATCGGCCGCCGTGGTGCGCACCAAGGCCTATCTGCCAAAACCCAAAGGCCCGCGGGTAGTGGTAATCGGTGCGGGTACCGCCGGGTTAACCATAGCCAAATATCTCAAAAAGGAAAATGCCAAGCTGGATGTCGTGGTGGTGGAAAAACGTGCGATGTACAGCTCCTGTTTTTCCAGCAATCTGTGGTATTCGGGCGTCATCAATCTTGAGTTTCTCGCCGGGCACAGCTTTCTCGACGCGGCCAGAAATGGCGGCTACATCTTTTTCAGTGCCACCTGTACCGGCGTGGATCGCAGCGCGCGCAAGGTATACACCGACCAGGGCGAGATCAGCTACGATTATCTGGTGCTGGCGCCTGGCATAGATTACGACTACACTCGTATTGGCATCAAGGATCCGGAAACCGAATATCGCCTGCGTACCGAGCATCCGGCAGGCTGGATGATGGGTACCGAACACGTTTCGATCAAACACAAGATCGAAACCTTCAAGGGCGGGATTTTTGTGCAGACCGTGCCCAGCGGAAACTTCCGCTGCAAGCCCGCGCCGTATGAGCGTGCCTGCATGATTGCGTCTTACTTCAAACAGCACAAGATCAAGGGTAAGGTGCTGTTGCTGGATCACAATCCCGATATCGCAGTCAAGAAAGCAGGCTTCCGCGCTGCGTTTGATGACCTGTACAAGGGCTATATAGACTATGTTCCTTCGGTCAATATCACCGGCGTGAATGCGGACACGAAAACCATTGAAACCGAATTTGACTCCTACCCGTTTGATGCGGCGGCGATTTACCCCGGGGTGCGTGCCTCCATGCTGATTGAGGTAGCAGGCCTGGTAGATCCCAAGAGCCCGCAAAAGGAAGCGAACATTGATGTGCTGAAATACCACGTGCCGGGTGACCCGCGCGTGTACGTGGCTGGCGACAGCCGGCCGATGGGTTTCCCCAAGAGTGCGCATCTCGCCAACAGTGAAGGCAAATACGTGGCCAAGGTCATTGCCGCGCATGAAGCAGGCAAGGTGATTGACTGGGCCAGCCCTGCCAGCGTGTGCTACTCGCTGGTGAATACCGAACCGAACGAGGCGATCAGTATGTGGGTGAGCTACAATTACGATGAGGCTACCAAGGCCTTCAGCCCGGCCAAGGACAGTACCGGCACGGATGAATCGCGCGACCCTGCCAAGGGCGGAGCCGCGCTTGATTGGGCGCAGACGTTGTACGCTGACATGTTTACCTGAGGAGTGGATGTTATGGATTTGACCTGGATAATGTTTGGTGTACTTGGGCTGGTGCTGTTTCTTGCCTTCCTGGTTTCGGTATTATTTCCGGGCAAACAATAACGCAAGCCCACCCTGTCTGCGAGCGGCAGGCGACGGTGTGACTCGCACCACGCGCCCCGCTCACTGCCGGATGACTGTTGCAGCTGTTTTTGCGCCCTGCTTACCGTATGGATGTGCGGCAATGCGCTGCGACGGGGCTGGCCTGATGCCCTTAGCGCATACTGGATTAGGTAACGCCATGCCATCTGCAGGAGCATCCAAATGATTTTGACGGCCTTGAGACGGTGCGTTGCAGCCCTGCTGCATGGTCTGCCGGATAAAGAGGGGCGGGCATGTGTCGGCCCTGGTCAGCGTGAACTGCGCCAGCCGATCCGGTGCCGGATAGCGGAACTGCACGCAACGCTGCCGCGAGACCGCTTTAACGCGATCACATTTGACATCGCCAAGGCATGAGCGTGCAGGTTACCAAGGCAGTCTTTCCTGTTGCCGGCTTGGGCAGCCGCTTTCTTCCCGCCACCAAGGCAAACCCCAAAGAGATGTTGCCTATCGTTGACAAGCCCTTGATCCAATATGCCGTGGAAGAGGCGGCAGCGGCAGGCATCACCCAGATGATTTTTGTCACCAGCAGCAACAAACGGGCGATCGAAGACCATTTCGATCACTCCTATGAACTGGAACAGGAGCTGGAAAAGCGCGGTAATACCGAGCTGCTCAAGGTGGTGCGCGACATTCTTCCCAAAGGCGTGTCCTGCGCCTATGTACGCCAGCCACAGGCCCTGGGCCTGGGGCACGCCGTATGGTGTGCGAAGGAAATCGTCGGCGCGCAACCCTTCGCCGTCGTACTGGCCGATGACCTGATTGATGGTGGTGATCACGGTTGTCTTACGCAAATGACGCAACAGTACCGTAAACACGCCTGCTCCATGGTTGCGGTGGAAGAGGTTCCGGCTTCGGACACAGACAAATACGGCATAGTGAATGTTGATGCCATTGAACCAGGGCTGGGGCGTGTTACCGCGATCGTGGAGAAACCCGCAGCCGCCCATGCACGTTCGACGCTGGCGGTGGTAGGCCGTTATATCCTGTCACCCCAGATTTTCAGTCTGCTGGAGTCCCAGAACGACGGTGCCCAGGGTGAAATTCAGCTGACGGATGCCATCGCCAGACTGCTGCAAACAGAACAGGTGTTGGCCTACCAGTTTACGGGTAAGCGCTATGACTGCGGCAGCAAGCTGGGCTATCTGGAAGCCACGGTAGCCTATGGCCTGCGCCATCCACAACTGGGCAAGGAATTCAGCGCCTGTCTGAACGACTACTGCGCCAATCCCAAGGCAGCATCATGATGTTTCAGGGCAGTGAAAACTACGCACATGGTGTGCAGTCGGGTGTCGGGATACTACTGACCAATCTTGGCACGCCTGATGCGCCTACACCGGCGGCCCTGCGCCGCTACCTGGCGGAGTTTCTGTGGGATCCACGGATAGTGGAGATGAATCGCGCCCTGTGGTGGTGTGTGCTGCACGGCGTGATTTTGCGCATCCGCCCAGCACGTTCGGCGCATGCCTATCAGAAAATATGGACGCCACAGGGATCACCCTTGCTGGCGATAGCCCGTCGTCAGGCAGAAGCCCTGCAGGCAACGTTGCGGCAGCGATTGCCCGGTCCGGTGACGGTTGCCCTGGGTATGCGTTACGGCAATCCCTCAATCGCTTCCGCCTTGCAGCAGCTGCGCGAGCAGAATGTTCGCCACATACTGCTGCTGCCACTCTACCCTCAATATTCGGCATCAACCACGGCCTCCACATTCGATGCCGTCAGTGACGAGCTGAAGCGCTGGCGCTGGCTCCCCGAGCTGCGCATGATCAGTCATTATCACGATGATGCCGGCTATATTGATGCGGTGGCGAACAGCATCCGGCAGGCATGGCGACAGCGCCCGCCCGGGGAGCGGCTGTTGTTTTCGTTTCATGGCATTCCCAAACGTTTTTTCACGCAAGGGGATCCCTATCACTGTGAGTGCCTGAAAACTGCCCGTCTTGTTGCGGCAAGACTGCAGCTCTCCACGGAACGCTGGCAAGTCGCTTTCCAGTCCCGCTTTGGTCGCGAGGAGTGGTTGCAGCCTTATGCCGATCACACACTGCGGCAGTGGGCGTCAGAGGGTGTGGCCAGTGTCGATGTTGTGTGCCCCGGCTTCTCGGCTGACTGTCTGGAAACGCTGGAAGAGGTGGCGATGGTCAACCGTGATATTTTTCTTGGCGCGGGCGGACGGGAATACCACTATATTCCTGCCTTGAATGACAATCCGGCGCACATTGCCGCCCTCTGCGATCTGGCGCAAAGACATATGCAAGGCTGGCCTGAAGCCGATGCAGGTTGGCAGCCCGAACAGTCAGCGATTGAGAACGAAGAGAGTCGTCAGCGCGCACTTACATTTGGCGCAGTGCGCTGAAATAATTTTAGCGCACTATCCGGCATATTCAGCGCACTGAAATATGTGCCCGCCGAGTGGTGAGATGATACTCACCCTGACCCACGCTAACGTCACCGTAAAATAAACTTGATTGCACTCATAACATTTGTGTTTATAATGTAAATTGCTCTTAACTTATTGGAGGGAGTTAACACCATCATGGCTAAAGCAAAAAAGACAGCAGCTAAGAAAACGAAAGCTAAGAAAGCAGCAACCAAAGCCAAGAAGAAAGTAGTGAAGAGGCGCGGACGCCCAACCGCCAAGAAGAAGACAACAGTGAAGGCTGCGCGCGCCAAACTCAAGGCCGCCAAGCTGAAGCTTGAGAAGCGGATAGCCGCCAAGAAGCGGGCCGCCGAAGTAAAGGCCAAAAAGGCCGAGCGTCGTGCCAAACAAGTAGCCGCCAAGGCCGCTGCGCGCATCAAGGCCGCCAAGGCCAAGGCCGTAGCCGCCTTCGCCAGCAAATGGGAGCGTGCCTACGCCAAAAAACAGGCCGCAGCCCGTCGTGCCGCCCGCCGTGCAGCCGCCAAGCGCAGAAAAATGGCGCGTGCTGCCCGCCGCGCTGCCCGCCTCGGCTAAGCTCAGCGCGATCCAGTCCGGCCACGGAGGTGTGTCGGACTCGACCTGAAGCAGACAACATCGGGCCGGAACAGCGGCCCGGTGACGTCGGGGCTTATATCAGTCCTGCAAAGGGCTGTACATCTACCTGTTCGCCGGCCTGAACAGTGCCGCGATCTGCCGGCAGAACAATATAGCAGTTGGCCTTGCTCATGGACGTGAGTATGCCGGAGCCTTGCTCGCCGGTACTGCGCACCCGCAGCTGTCCGTCCTCCCGAGTATCGACGATGCCCCGCTGAAAATCAGTGCGGCCCGGACCCTTTTTCAGGGTTTCGGTGCAGATGGCCTTCAGCAGCAATGGCGTGGTAACAACTTCACCCGCAATACGGCGCAGTGCTGGCTGTACAAACTGATAAAACGTCGTCATGGCAGAAACCGGGTTGCCGGGCAGGCCGAAAAACAGTGCTGCACCGACCCGGCCAAAGGCCAGCGGCTTGCCGGGCTTCATGGCGATTTTCCAGAAGTCGACTTGCCCCAACTCCTCCAGACAGTCCTTGATAAAGTCCGTATCACCTACGGAAGCGCCGCCCGTGCTGATGACTACATCAGCCCTCCCTGCCGCCTCCAGCAGGGCATTTTTCACCAAACTGCGCTGATCGCGCACGGTACCCAGGTCGTGCACTTCCACCTCCAGGCGCTGCAACATCGCGCGCAGGGCAGGGCGGTTGCTGTCATAGATATCACCTTGGCCAAGCACCTCGCCGGGTGCGCGTAGCTCGTCACCGGTAGAGAAAAAAGCAACGCGCGGGCGACGCAGCACGGTGACATGGCTAATGCCGAGGGAAGCCAGCAAGCCGATATCGGCAGGCGTTATACGTCTGCCCGCCTGCATGACCGTCTGACCCCGTGCGATGTCCTCACCGGCCAGTCGTACGTTCTGGCCGGGTACATGTCCTGCCCCGACTTGCACCATGTCGCCGTGACACTCGACCTGCTCCTGCATGATGACCGTATCCGTGCCTGCGGGCAGTACTGCGCCTGTCATGATGCGTATGCATTGACCCGGGAGTACGCTGTTGCCGGTATAGGGTTTACCGGCATAGGCGATACCCGCCAATACCAGGTCAGATGTTTCTGAGGCGGGCAGGTCGGCGGCGCTGAGGGCGTAACCATCCATAGCCGAGTTGGCGCTGGGGGGTACATCGAGCGCAGAACACACCTCGACGGCCACCCGTCCGAGGACATTGGCCAGCGGGAGTGTCTCCTGTTGCGTGAGTGGCGTGATGGCACTGAGTATGTGCAGGCGTGCGTCATCGACGCTGAGTAAACTGTGTTTCATCGTAGTTGATCCAGTGTAGCCAGTACAAAACCTGCCATTTCCTGCACATTATCAATGTCGAGCAGGGCAAGGGTAAGGGGTGCGAGTGTTGCATCGTCGGTGGCCAGTGCGATGATGCTGGTGTCATGTGGATAGAGCAGGGGCTGACCCATGGCCTGCCGGTGCAGCTCGATCTTGGGGTAGGGCGTGTGTTTGAAACCCTCAACCAGTACCAGATCGAGGCTGTCATGCTTCAGCGCCTGCAGCAACTCAGTCAGTACCGGCTCCTTGTCCGTTGCATGTTCGGTGATGAGTGCGGTGCGCTGACGTGAGGCCACCAGCATCTGGCGGGCGCCGGCCTTGCGCAGTTCATAGCTGTCCTTGCCGGGGATGTCCGTATCAAAGGCATGATGGGCATGCTTGATAACGCCAACACGCAAGCCGTGCCCTTTCAGCAAGGGCAGCAAGCGCGTCAGCAGGGTGGTCTTGCCGGTACCACTGGGCGCGACAAAGCCCAATACAGGAGTATTGCCTGCCTTCAGCATGCGATGGGGGTGTTGCAGCTCAACTCCAGTCTGCGACAATCATCGGGCGTGTTCAGGTTCACGAAGGCCTCTGGCTGATCTGAAAAATCGGCAAGGGCCGGGTTGTGACGCAGCAGCCAATCCATCACTTTTCTATGTCCGGCATCCAGATACTGGCATAAATCTGCTCTCAATGCGCGATGCAGCAGGGTAATAACGGGTTGCGGACGCACACCGTCGTGCGCGACGCACACGGCGGCCTGTTGCTGCCGTGCCGTCGTGATCATGCGCTGGACCAGGTCGCGCGGCAGGCAGGGTGTGTCGCACGGTACGCTGAGGAGGTATTCGGTTGTCGTGCAGCAAAGGGCGCGGTAGATGCCGGCCAGTGGCCCTTGTGCACCTGACCTTGCATCGCTGACGACCTGCACGCCGTAGGTCGCGTAGTGTGCGAGATTGCGGTTGGCACTGATCACGATATCATCGGTCTGCCCACGCAGGGTGATCAGCAGGTGCTCGATCAATGGTCTTCCCGCGACAGCAAGCAGCCCTTTATCAATCCCGTGCATGCGCCGCGCCTGTCCGCCAGCGAGAATAACAGCAGTCACAGTCATGGGCCGTGTGTCAGGGCGATGGGTATCCACACGCCGCACTATAGCAAATGCCGTACCACGCGAAAAATCCGCATCCGTACGGGCTGTCATCGTCACATTGTGTGCAGATATGCACCAATAGTGTGAGCGGCGCAGCACGGTTGTATACATTTGGTGCATATTTCCCGCCACAGACCTCGCGCAATCATGAAAACACCAGTAATAACATTGAGATGCAGCGATAAATCACTGTTGGCCTGCAACTTGCTGAACAGGGCTTAACTGTGTTCAAGGTGCTGTAATGATGAAGAAAGAAAAACTGGTGTTGATCGGTAATGGCATGGCGGGGGTGCGCACGCTGGAAGAGATGCTCAAGCTCGCGCCGGACAAATATGAAATCAGCGTATTTGGGGCCGAGCCCTACGGCAACTATAACCGCATTCTGCTTTCCCCCGTGCTGGCCGGAGAGAAAACCCTGCCTGAGATCATGCTGAACGATCGGCCATGGTATGCGGAGCACGGCATTACCCTGCATGCAGGAAAAAATGTGGTGGAGATAGACCGCAGCAAGCATCGGGTACGTGCCGCCGATGGCACGACAGCACAGTATGACCGCTTGCTGCTCGCCACCGGCTCCAATCCGTTCATGATTCCGGTGCCGGGGCATGACCTGCCCGGTGTCGTGACCTTTCGCGATATCCACGATGTAGAGTTGATGACCGCTGCGGCAAAAGACTATCAGCATGCGGTGGTCATAGGTGGCGGACTGCTCGGTCTGGAAGCCGCCAACGGGCTGATGCGCCAGGGCATGAGTGTGACCGTGGTGCATATCAACGACACGCTGATGGAGCGGCAGCTGGACAGGAACGCCGGGTTGTTGCTGCGCAAGTCGCTGGAGCAGCGCGGTATGCACTTCCACATGCCTGCCCAAACCGTTGAGATCATGGGTGAGGAACGGGTGCGTGGGGTGCGCTTCAAGGATGGCAGCGAATTGTATGCCGATCTGGTCGTGATGGCCGTGGGCATCCGGCCCAATATTGAACTGGCGCAGAAATCCGGCATTTACTGCGAACGCGGCATTGTGGTGAATGACACCCTGCAAACCTATGACCCGGCAGTGTATGCCGTAGGCGAGTGTGTGCAGCACCGCGGTCAGAGCTACGGGCTGGTCGCACCCCTGTTTGAGCAGGCCAAGGTGTGCGCCAATCACCTCGCCCATCTCGGCTATGCGCGTTACGAAGGTTCGGTCACCTCCACCAAACTCAAGGTGACAGGCATCGATTTATTCTCCGCCGGCGACTTTACCGGCGACGAGCACAGTGAGGAGATCGTGCTCAAGGACGCCTCGCAGGGCACCTACAAGAAAGTAGTGGTACGTGATAACCGCATCCAGGGCGCCGTCATGTACGGCGACACCGTCGATGGCGCCTGGTATTTCCAGCTCATGCGCGACGGCACCGACATCGGTGCCTTCCGTGATCAGCTCATGTTTGGCCAGGCCCATCTCGGTGACGCGGGCCATGGCGGCCAGAACAAGGCCGCGGCCATGAGTGATGCCATGGAGGTCTGCGGTTGCAACGGCGTCTGCAAGGGCACCATCGTCAAGGCCATCAGCGAAAAGGGATTGTTCACGCTGGAAGAGGTGCGCGCCCACACCAAGGCCTCATCCTCCTGCGGCTCCTGCACCGGCCTGGTCGAGCAGATCATGGCCTCGGTGCTGGGCGGTGGCTACAGCGCAGCGCCCAAGGAAAAGCCGTTGTGCAAGTGCACGGAACATACCCATGATGAGGTGCGGGCTGTTATCCGCGAGCAACACCTGCTCAACATCAATGCGGTGATGCGCTACTTTGAGTGGGGCACGCCGGATGGCTGTCACCAGTGTCGCCCGGCGCTCAATTATTACCTGCTATGTGCCTGGCCGGCGGAATACCAGGACGATCCACAGTCGCGTTTCATCAACGAGCGCGTACACGCCAATATCCAGAAAGACGGTACCTATTCCGTGGTGCCACGCATGTGGGGGGGTGTGACTACGTCGAATGAGTTGCGCACCATCGCTGATGTGGTCGACAAGTTCAAGATACCCACCGTCAAGGTCACCGGTGGTCAGCGCATCGATTTGCTGGGGGTGAAAAAGGAAGACCTGCCCGCCGTTTGGGGCGATCTCAACAAGGGCGGCCTGGTCTCCGGCCATGCCTATGGCAAGGCGCTGCGCACCGTCAAAACCTGTGTCGGCAAGGAGTGGTGCCGTTTCGGCACCCAGGACTCGACCGCCATGGGCGTGCGTCTGGAGCACCGTACCTGGGGTTCGTGGATGCCGCACAAATTCAAGATGGCGGTGTCGGGTTGTCCGCGCAACTGTGCCGAGGCCACGATCAAGGATTTTGGCATCGTCGCTGTTGACTCCGGTTGGGAGCTGCACGTCGGTGGTAATGGCGGCGTGAAGATACGGCCGACCGATTTGCTGTGCAAGGTGGTGACAGAAGACGAGGTCGAGGAATACTGCTGTGCCTTTATCCAGCTTTACCGCGAAGAGGCGCGTTATCTCGATCGCACCGCACCGTGGATCGAGCGTGTCGGTCTCGCCTATGTCAAACAGCGCGTAGTAGAGGATGGCGAGGGCCGCAAGCATTTGTATCAGCGCTTTATCGAGTCACAGAAATATGCCCAGGTCGATCCGTGGGCCGAACGCGCACAAGGTGAGGCCGACCGCCACGAATACATCCCGCTGAAGCAGGTGGTGTGATGCCTGCCTCCAGCATTGCTGAACCACAGTGGATCGAAGTCGGGCAACTCGACGACATTCCGCGCCGGGGTTCGCGGGTCATACGCACCGTGCAGGGCGATATCGCACTGTTTCGTACCGCCGGCGATCAGGTGTTTGCCTTGCGCGATGCCTGTCCACACAAAGGTGGCCCGCTGTCGCAGGGTATTGTGCATGGCACCCGCGTCACCTGCCCGTTGCACAACTGGATCATTGATCTGAACGACGGTACCGCCGCTGCCCCGGATCAAGGCCAGACCGCCTGCTACCCGGTCAAGGTCGAACACAGCATGATCAGCATAGCGTTGCAGCATGCCTGAGCGTGCCACCCAGGCGCGCAGCGTCAAAACCACCTGCCCGTACTGTGGCGTGGGTTGTGGCATCGTGGCCAGCACTATGGCGCCGGATGACGTACACATCAGTGGTGACACGGCTCACCCCGCCAACAAGGGGCGGTTGTGCTCCAAGGGTGCGGCGCTGGGCGAGACGCTGGCGCTGGACGATCGGCTGCTGTACCCGGAGGTGGAGGGAAAACGCTGTTCCTGGGGTACGGCATTCAATGTCGTTGCGCAGCAGTTTCTGCGCGTCATTGCCGAGCATGGTCCCGATGCCGTGGCGTTTTATGTCTCCGGCCAACTGCTGACCGAAGATTATTACGTCGCCAACAAATTGATGAAGGGTTTTATCGGCTCCGCCAACATCGACACCAACTCACGCTTGTGCATGGCCTCCAGCGTTGCCGGTCACAAGCGCGCCTTCGGCAGCGACAGCGTGCCGGGTTGCTACGAAGATCTGGAGCAGGCCGAGCTGATCGTGCTGGTGGGATCCAATGCCGCCTGGTGTCATCCGGTATTGTTTCAGCGCGCAACGGCCGCCGGATGCGAACATCCGGCGCCGAAAATAATTGTCATCGACCCCCGCCGCACAGCAACCTGTGACGGCGCCGCTCTGCATCTTGCAGTAAAGCCCGGCACCGACGCGGTGTTGTTCAATGGCCTGCTGCAGTATTTGCATGCGCACGGCCATGCCCGCAGCGATTACCTGCAAGCGCATACCGAGGGTGTCGAGCCCGCGCTGCAAGCGGCGCGCGACAGTGCCGGGGATGCGGCCACCGTAGCGGAAAAATGCAATCTGGACCGCGCTGACGTCACGTGCTTTTTTGAGCTGTTTGCGAACACCGAAAAGGCAGTCACCGTCTATTCCCAGGGCATTAACCAGTCCTCCAGCGGCACCGACAAGGTCAACGCCATCATCAACTGCCATCTCCTGACCGGCCGCATCGGCCGGCCGGGCATGGGGCCACTGTCCTTCACCGGTCAGCCCAACGCCATGGGCGGGCGCGAGGTTGGCGGTCTGGCCAATCAGTTGGCGGCACACATGGAGCTGGAAAACCCCGTGCACCGTGAGCGGGTACAGCGCTTCTGGAATGCCCCGCGCATGGCAGCCCGGCCCGGCTTGAAAGCAGTAGACATGTTTCGTGCCGTGGGCGAGGGGCGCATCAAGGCCATCTGGATCATGGCCACCAACCCGGTGGACAGCATGCCGGATGCCGACGCGGTGCGGGAGGCGCTCAAGCGCTGCGAGCTGGTGGTGGTGTCCGATTGTGTACGCCATACCGACACCACCGCGCTGGCGCATGTGTTGTTGCCCGCCCTGGCCTGGGGGGAAAAAGACGGTACCGTGACCAACTCGGAACGACGCATCTCGCGGCAACGCGCATTTCTGCCTGCACCCGGCGAGGCCAGGCCCGACTGGTGGATCATCAGTGAGGTCGCCAGGCGCCTGGGTTATCACGAGGCGTTTCGCTACAACCACAGCGCCGATGTGTTTTTTGAGCACGCCGCCTTGTCGGGGTTTGAGAACGACGGCGAACGCACCTTTGATATTTCCGGCCTGCACTTCAGTACGGTCTCGGCCTACGACGCCCTGCAACCGATACAGTGGCCGGTCGTGCGCACAGACGATGGCAGGATACAAGGCACCGCCCGCCTGTTCGGTGAGGGCCGCTTCGCTACCCCTAACCAAAAGGCCCGTTTTATTGCGGTTCTGCCGCGCCCGCCACAGGTTGCCACGAACGACGAGTTCCCGCTGGTGCTGAACACCGGTCGCGTGCGCGATCACTGGCACACCCTGACCCGCACCGGTAAATCCCCCCGGTTGTCGAACCACAGCTACGAACCCTGTGCCGAACTGCATCCGGACGATGCGGCAGCCCTCGGTGTGCAACACAACGCGCTGACCCGGATCACCAGTGGCCGGGGCGAGGTGGTGGTGCGGGCCGTACTCACACCCACACAGCAAAAAGGCAGTGTCTTCGTGCCCATGCACTGGACCGATCAGTTTGCCCGCCAGGCGCGGATCGATACGCTGGTGAATCCGGTCGTGGATCCGATCTCGGGCCAGCCCGAGTCCAAACATACCCCGGTGCGTGCCACTCCTTACCGCCCGGCGTGGCACGGCTTTCTGTTGTCCCGCCGCGAACTGCCGGTCAACGACGCCCGTTATTGGGTGCGGGCGCGCGGGCAGGGGCTGTGGCGTTATGAACTGGCCGGTGAGCAGCTGCCGCCAGACTGGTCGGTGTGGGCGCGTGACGTGTTGTGCATGCCCAAGGATCACGCCGACGACAAGGTGGAATGGATCGACTATCTCGACAGTGGCGCACAGCGCTACCGCGGGGCACGCCTGCTCAATCGTCGTATTGAGAGCTGTCTGTTTGTGGCGCCGACACCCGAGCTGCCTTCGCGCTCATGGCTGATGGGCCTGTTTGCACAAACAGACGAACTCTCGGCGCAGGAGCGCAGCAATCTGCTGGCCGCACGCGCCACGCTGGCCGAAGACACCGGGCCGATCGTGTGTGCCTGCTTCAGTGTCGGACGCAATACCCTGCTGCAGGCCATCCAGAACGAAGGCCTGCGCACCGCCGAAGCGATTGGAAACAGGCTCAAGGCGGGTACCAATTGCGGTTCGTGCATCCCGGAGCTGAAAGCCCTGATTGCACAGACTGGCAACAACCCTGTTGTTTCACCATCATCCATGGAGTTGTAACGCATGAACACTCGAAAATTTCTGCAAACCGGCCACTGGCCGACCTTGCTGTCCGCCTTCCTGTACTTCGATATCAGCTTCATGGTGTGGGTGGTATTGGGGCCGCTCGCCGTCTACCTCACCGCCGATCTCGGCCTCAGCATTGAAGAAAAATTCGGCCTGGTGGCGGTACCGATACTGGCAGGCGCCCTGTTGCGTGTACCCATGGGCCTGCTGGCGGATCATATCGGCCCCAAGCGTGCCGGGCAGTCGGGGCAGATCATCGTGATGCTGGCATTGGTGTGGGCCTGGCTGTTCGGGCTGCACAGCAAATTTGATGTGCAGGTATTCGGCATGTTGCTCGGTTTTGCCGGTGCCAGCTTTGCGGTGGCGATACCGCAGGCCAGCCGCTGGTATCCGCCCGAGTATCAGGGCATCGTGCTCGGCATCGCCGGCGCGGGCAATAGCGGGGTAGTGCTCTCTGCGTTGCTGGTACCCTGGTTCGCCGAGACCTTCGGCTGGCAGAACGTCTTCGGCTTTCTGCTGATTCCGGTGCTGCTGGTATTTATCCTGTACAGCATCCTGGCCAAGGACGCGCCGGACGAGCGCGCCCCGGTGAGCTGGAAAAACTACGGCCTGGTGCTGAGTGACCCTGACACCTGGTGGTTCATGTTTTTCTACTCCATCACCTTCGGCGGATTTGTCGGGCTGGCCAATGCCTTGCCGCTGTATTTCTCCACCTGGTATCACGCCTCAGGCATTGCGGCAGGCATGATGGTGGCCATCGTGGTCGCTGCCGGTTCGATGTTCCGCCCGGTCGGCGGCTGGCTCGCCGATCGCATCGGTGGTATCCGCGCGCTGCAAATACTGTTTGTCGTGGTAGCGCTGGCCTACATCAGTATCGCCTTTATGCCGGAAGGCCCGGTACCGCCGACCCTGGCGACCGTAGAAGGCAAGATGGCGGGCTGGGGCTTGTTTGAGCTGCCTGCCATAGCCTGGCTTGCGGTGCTGATCTTCTTTGTCGGCGCGGTGGCGCTCGGCATGGGCAACGGCTCGGTATTCCAGTTGGTGCCGCTGCGCTTCCGGCGTGAAATGGGCATCGTCACCGGGCTGGTCGGCGCCGCCGGGGGCATAGGGGGCTTCTTTCTCGCCAAGGCGCTCGGCTGGTCGAAAGGTCTGACCGGCGATTTTGCCCTCGGCTTCTGGATCTTTGCGGCGCTGGCCTTGTTTGGTCTGGTGGGCCTGGGCTGGGTGAAGACCCGCTGGCGCACGACCTGGGGTGCCTCCTCGGTCACCACAGCTAAAGTATAATGGCGCATGCCGCTGATACTGGACGCCGGTTTTTCCTCGCTGCAGGGTAAGCGCAGAGCCAATGAAGACAGTTGTCTCGTTATCACACCGAGCACGGGCCAGCATCAGGAATACGGTGCGCTGCTCGCGGTGGCCGATGGCGTAGGCGGTATTCCGGGTGGCGCGCAGGCCTCTGAGTGCGCCGTCAATACGCTGCGTGACGCCTATTACGCCACGCCGGAAACCTGGAACCTGCAACGCGCGCTGACCGACTGCTTTGCCGCCGTCAATCGTGCGGTGCTGCAAGGCGAGCCCAAGGGGCGGGCGACCACGCTCTCGGCACTGGTGCTGCGCTCCCGGCGCTGGACATTCGCGCATGCGGGCGATACCCGCATCTGGCTGTATCGCAATCAGCAGCTCCAGCAGTTGACGACCGATCACAGCCGCTCGCACGTCGATGTGGGCTCTGTCGTCATTCGTGCCTGCGGCCTCGATGTCGTGCTCAACAGCGACAGCGGCAGCGGGGAACTGGTCGAGAGTGATATTTTTCTCATCACCAGCGATGGCGTGCACGAAACCCTGACGCCTCAGGCACTGACGGCACTGCTGCAAAACAGCCCCCACAGCATGCAGGAAATCGCCGAATCCATTACCCGGCAGGCGTTGGCAGAGGGCAGCAACGACAACGTCAGCATCAGTATCGCCCGGGTTGTAAAACTGCCCGCCGAAACCGTGACCGATATCGGCGCCAACGTGACTGCGCTGCCCATGCGTCCGTTGCCCAGGGCCGGTGACGTGGTGGACGGCTTTGTCATCGGCGAGCGCCTGCATCATGGCCGCATGTCCACCCTGTTCGCCGCAGAGGACAGCGAAAACCAGCAGGCCGTGGCGCTCAAGTTTCCCAACCCGCGCTATGCCGAGGATGCCGCGTTTGTGGACTACTTCATGCGCGAGGAGTGGATAGGGCGGCGCATCGACAGTCCCTACATCGTAAAAATCCTCCCGGTGCCGCCGGGGCGGCGCAGTGCATTGTATTCGGTGATGATGCTGCACAAAGGTGAAACACTGGCCGCGCGCATCAAACGCAAGAGCGGCCTCAGCGTCACCGACGCCTTGAGTATCGCGCAACAGATGCTCACCGGTCTCGATCACCTGCACCGCAAGGGCGTGATTCACCGCGACATCAAGCCCGAGAATATCCTGATCGATGAAAACCAGCAGGTGCGCCTGCTCGACCTCGGCGTCAGCCGCATCGAGCGGGTGGACAGCCCGACATCGGCCGCACCCATCGGCACGCCCAGCTACATGGCCCCGGAGCTGATCGCCGGTCACGATGCCGACGAGCGCGCCGACGTCTATTCCGCCGCCGTCACCCTCTACGAAATGCTCACCGGGAAATTTCCCTACGGCGAGATCGAGCCGTTCACCCACCCCAGCTACAGCCGCTTTACGCCCCCCGAGCGCTATAACCCCGATATCCCGGCCTGGCTGTCAGACGTGCTGCGGCAGGCCTGTACACCCGACCCCACCCAGCGCTACCCGCACGCGGCCGATTTTGCTGTCGCCTTGTCACAGCCACGTCAGCCCCGCACCGCACAGCGCAAACCGCCGTTGCTGCAACGCATCCGGCCCGAGCACTGGAAAACGCTGTTTGTCATCTCGCTGCTGTTGAATCTGCTGCTGCTGTTTGTGTTGTTGCAATAGCTGCCGCTCAGACAGTCTGCCCCGCCACCCAGCCCGACGACCAGGCCCACTGAAAGTTATAGCCGCCCAGCCAGCCAGTCACGTCCACCACTTCACCAATAAAATACAGCCCCGGCGCCGCGGTGGCCTCCATGGTCTTGGAGGAAAGCGCATGGGTATCCACCCCACCCAGTGTGACCTCGGCCTTGGCATAGCCCAGCGTGCCCGCAGGCAACAGCGTCCAATGCTTGAGTGCCTGCGCCATGGCGTCGAGCTCGCGCCTGGAGCATTCATTCAGGGGTTTTTCCCAGCCGAGCAGGGCACACCATTCCTGCGCGAAGCGGCGCGGCAGGCGTTCGGCGAGCAGCGTGTGTAACAGCACCTTGCTGTGGCGGTGTTCTGCCAGCCAGGCGGCGGCATCAGTGCCGGGCAACAGGTCGATGGTGATCGGCTGTTTCTTGATATCGCGCATCTCCCGATAGTCCTGCATCTGCCAGTAACTTGAAATCTGCAAAATGGCTGGGCCGGAAAGCCCGCGATGCGTGATGAGCACGTTCTCGTGGAATTGCACACTGTCACAACGTGTGACGGCCTCAAACGCCACTCCGGAAAGCGGCTGCAACGGCGTGAGCACCTCTGGCGCGAGGGCGAGCGGCACCAAGGCAGGCTTGGGCGGCACGATGCGCAGACCAAACTGTTCGGCAATCTTGTAGCCGAAAGGCGTAGCGCCCAGCTTCGGCACCGCGAGGCCGCCGCAGGCAATCACCAGCGACCGGCAGTGGAAGCCGCCACGGCTGGTGGCGAGCGCAAAGCGCATGCCGTCGTCACTTGTGATGGGTTCGATGCACTGCACCGCGCATGGAAGCATCCACTGTACGCCACCCGCGTCGCACTCGGCCTTGAGCATAGCGATAATGGCCTGCGCCGAATCATCGCAGAAAAGCTGGCCGTGCTCGCGCTCGTGATACGCGATGCGATAACGCTCCACCAGTGCAATAAAGTCACGCTGCGAATAGCGGGCGAGCGCCGAGCGGCAGAAATGCGGATTCTGCGAGAGGAAATTCTCCGCGCTGACGTTGCGGTTGGTGAAATTGCAGCGCCCGCCGCCGGAAATGCGGATGCGCTCGCCGAGTTTCTCCACGTGATCAATCAGCAACACCCGCCGCCCACGGGCCCCGGCCTGGGCAGCGCACATCATGCCGGCGGCACCGGCACCAATTACAATCACATCAAAGCGCATGGGGTAGGTGTCTAAGCGTCGGAGGTTTCAGGCCGTTGTTAAACGGTAGGGCAGGGCGATCGCACCCCAAACCGTGGACGATGGCCAAGGATCAGATTATGACCCACTGCTGACGAAGATGCTTCCGGCAACCGGAAAACACCTTACCAATCTCTTCTGGCCTGCCGAGAGCGATGTATGCAGCGCGTGTTTCGGCTTCGTTCATGAGTTTTTCAAGACATACCGGCCGGTCTTGTTTCCGCCGACCTTCTCAACCACGCCCGCATCCAGCAGCGGGCGCAGTAAATCCATCGCACCCTGACGGGATACTCTCAATTTCCCCCATATCTCTGCGGGTGCCATACCGCCATGATCGCGCAGCAGATGCAGAAGCTGTTCTTGCCGCGGGCGCAAAACAAGTTTCTGCACAGATTTTACCTGTAAGGTTTGTATTCGCAGCCATACCCGCTCCAAAGTTTCCCGCAGGCCCGCTGCACAGTATTCCAGCCAGGCACTCATATCATCACCAGCCTCGCGCACACCTTGCAGCGCGGCGTAGTATTTTGGCCGATCTTCCCAGTAATGTTCGTCTACCGAAAAAATGTGATGCGTATCAAAACCGCGCCGGTATAACTCCCACAAAGCGAGCGCACGACCGGTACGACCGTTGCCGTCAGCGAACGGATGTATGGCCTCGAAGCGGTAATGCAGAATCGCCGAGCTGAGAATCGGAGAGAGGTTTTTAGCAGCCGTGTTCCACCACTCCAGCAACTCGAACATCAGGCCCGAAACGGCATTCGCCGGAGGAGGGCGATACTGGCCAACCCTGACGGCGATCATCCGGTATTTTCCGGCCTCGCCTTGATCCATGACCTCCCCGGCCAGTATCCGGTGCAACTGCAGAATATCCGCGTGCCCAATTTTTCTTTTGACAGCATTCTTTTCCACATAGCGCAGCCCGGCAAAATAGTTCAGCACCTCCCGCTTGGAGCGTGCGTCCGACCCGGAAAGCGCGCGCCCTTCCTCGAGGGCGCGCACCTGTTCGAGAGTCAGTGGATTCCCTTCGATAGCCGTCGAGGCATGCACGTTGCGTGTGCGGGTATCTTTCTGGAGCGCAGGTATCCACGCAATATCCACTACGGCACTTTGAATACGCTCGCGCAGCGCCGCAATCTGCTCAACTTCGGCAAGCAGGGCAGGGGTGATGGTGAACTGAGGAATATAAACCATGAAAAAAGACTAATTCATAGTCAAGTATAAGTCAAGTCATGTGTCAAGCCGCCACCCTGCTGATCACAGAGGGCGTGCTGCAGATGTTTAATTCAAAAGGTTCCGCTTGCGCACATCATGCCGGCAGCGCCGGCGCCAATCACGATCACATCAAAGCGCATGGGGTAAGCGTCCATGAGTCGGAGGTTTCAGGCCGTTGTTAAACGGCAGGGCAGGGTAGCCGCAGGCGTGCCTGGGCGCGGATTCCGGCCCGAGGCCCGTTCAATGCCGGAAAATACCCTGAAATAAGCCTCCATTATAATTGTGGCTGGGCAGAATTACGCTACAATCGCTTGAAATCAGGCTAAAAATGACAAAAGAATCAAAGCCAAGGGGAGTCCTAAGCACATGCTGAAACAAACAGGCGGGTCGGTTTGCTATGCCGCTAGTGGCAGGGTGCAGGAAGCGACCACCATCGTCTACACCTTTCACCGCTGAGGATATCCAGTGTCACGGCTTACAGATCTCATTGCCCAAGCCAAGGCTAAGGACCCGCAGATGGGGGCAGACCTGGAGCGCGAGTACAAGGTGCTGTCTTCGCGCTTGTCTTTTGGCCTGAATTTCGAGCGTCACCGCCCGGAGGCCGTGGAACTGCCGCAGCGCACCATCCGCAAAGGCGACAAGGTACGCGTGCTGCCGGAGCGCGGCTCAACCAAGAAGGGCGACCAGCGGCTTTGGCAGGTGAAGGCCATCCACAAGACCGGTAACGGCAAGGTGGCTGAGCTGGAACTGCTGGGCGCGGAAGAAGCGCAGACGCAGACTGTGGCGCTGGATGACTTGGTGGTCGTAGCCGAATTCCGCGACATCATCTATCCGGGCCTGGTCAGTACCGGCAAGGTGCAGCGAGGTGGTGACAAGCCATTTCACACGGTCATCAATGGCGAGAACTACCACGTCTTGAAGGCGTTGACTTATACGCACCGTGGCAAGGTGGATGCCATCTATATTGACCCGCCGTACAACACGGGGGCGAAGGACTGGAAATACAACAACGATTACGTCGAGGGAGATGATCTGTACCGGCACAGCAAATGGCTGGCCTTTATGGAACGTCGTTTGCTGCTTGCAAAAGAATTACTAAATCCATCTGATTCGGTGCTCATTTGCACCATTGACGAGGATGAAGCCCATCGTTTGGCGCTTCTTCTGGAGCAAGTGTTCCAGGGAAATCGTATCCAGATGATAACAACAGTTATCAATCCAAAAGGGGCTTCTTTAGGAGGTGACTTCTCTCGCGTGGAAGAGCATTTATTTGTCATTTATTTCGGTGCGCGAGTTGTTGCTGAAGTAAGAGATATGCTTGATGAAGGCAAGAACGAAGCCGCCAGCCAAAGCGTGAAATGGTCGAGCTTGATTCGCGGGGGGGCGCAGGGCGTAAGGACAGATAGTCCAGGTGCTTTCTACCCGGTGTTTATCGACTGTGAAAATTCTAGGATTCACTCTTTCGGCGAGGCTCTACCGTGGGAACAATCAAGGGAATCCGTTAAAGCACCGAAAGGCACTGTGTCAGTGTGGCCTCCAAACCACCCCAGCGGCGTTGAAGGGCGTTGGGGGATAGGCCCAGATAAGGCAAAGGAACTTTTGTTAAAGGGCGCATTGCGGCTTGGCAATATCGATACCGAATCAGGGAAGTTCCCTTTGTCCTATCTTTCTTCGGGGATCATGGCCAGCGTTGAATCAGGTGAGATCGAAACCGTAGGAAGAAAGCCAGATGGAACGTTGATCGTTCGCTATCCGGAAAACACGAAAGTTACGCAACCAAAGACTGTATGGAAGATGGCCTCCCACAATGCTGGTGAGTATGGGAGCAAGCTGGTCTTTGAGATGTTACCCAAGCGGAAATTCCCATTTCCGAAAGCCCTGTATGCCGTTGAAGATGCACTGAGATTTTTTGTCGCAAAGAAACCTGATGCAATCGTTCTGGACTTCTTCGCTGGGTCTGGAACCACTGCGCACGCAGTCATGCGCCTGAATCGGCAGCATGGCGGCAATCGCCAGTGTATTTCCGTCACCAACAACGAAGTCGCTGCAGCCGAACAAGATGCGTTACGCAAGAAAGGCTTACGACCTGGTGATGCCGAATGGGAACAACACGGCATTTGCGACTACATCACAAAGCCACGCGTGCAAGCTGCGATCACTGGAAAAACTCCCGATGGCGAATCTATCAAGGGTGCCTACAAGTTCACCGATGAATTTCCAATGGCTGAAGGCTTCGAGGAAAACGCCGAATTCTTTACCCTGACCTATGAAACTCCAGTTTCCGTCAACCACAATCGTGCATTTTCCCGTATTGCGCCGCTGCTGTGGCTGCGCGCAGGGAGTCGAGGGCGGCGCATCGACAAACTACCGCCAGCCGGTTGGCAAGTGGTAGATGCCTATGGTTTGCTGGTAGATGTGGATCGTGCCACGCCGTTCATTAAATCGGTGAGCAAAGCCAAAGGCCTGTGCATAGCCTTTATCGTCACCGACGATGACCGCCGATTTCAGGCCATAGCGCGTCGCCTGCCGGATGGCGTAGAGCCGATACGCTTGTACGAGTCGTATTTAACCAATTTCAGTTTTTCCAACGGGGAATAGCGGATGAAATTCACGCTTAAGGATTATCAGGCTGATGCAGTGCGTGAAGCCTTGTCCAGATTGAAGAAAGCCCGTAAACGCTGGCACGAGGATGCGGACAAGCACGCCTTTTCACTGACCGCCGTGACTGGCTCAGGTAAGACGGTAATGGCTGCTGCCGCTTTCGAGGCGCTTTTCCACGGGGATGACGAGTACGAATTTGATGCCGACCCCGGCGCGGTCGTGATCTGGTTCAGTGATGACCCCTCCTTGAACGAGCAGACCCGTTTCCGCCTGATGGAAGCTTCTGACCGTATCCGCCATACGGATATGGTGGTGGTGGAAAACACCTTTAATCGGGCCAAGTTTGAGGCCAAGAAAATCTATTTTCTGAATACACAGAAACTGGGGAAGAACAGCCTGCTGGTGCGTGGCTTCGAAGGTGAGGGCGATGGTGGCCTGTTTCCGGAAACCCGCCCCGATCTCAGATCGCACACGATCTGGGACACGATTCGCAACACCATCGAAGACCCGGAGTTGACCCTGTATCTGGTGCTGGATGAGGCGCATCGAGGCATGGGTAATCTCACCAATGCCGCACAAAGAGACAAAAGTACTATCGTCCAGCGACTCATCAATGGCGTCAGCGGCGTACCGGGCATCCCGGTGGTGTGGGGTATTTCGGCCACGGTGGAGCGCTTCAGAAAGGCTATGGAAGGTGCGCAAAATCGTATCACCCTGCCAGATGTGGTGGTGGACTCGGCCAGGGTGCAGGAGTCGGGCCTCATCAAGGACACCATCATCCTCGACATCCCTGATGATGTCGGTGATTTCGATACCGTACTAGTGCGCCGTGCGACCGATAAACTGAAAGCATCGACCGATGCCTGGGCCGAGTACGCCAAGCAGCAGGATGAAGCGCATACCGTCATTCCGCTGATGGTGCTGCAAGTGCCCAACACACCCGATCCGAACGACATTGGCCGCGCCTTGGACACTATTTATCAGCAATGGCCTGAGTTGCCAAGTGGTAGCGTGGCGCATGTGTTGGGTGATCACACTACCCAGCAGTTCGGCAATCGCAACGTGCCTTACATTTCGCCGGAGCACGTGCAGGATTCAACTTGGGTACGTGTGCTGATTGCGAAGGACGCCATCAGCACGGGCTGGGACTGCCCGCGTGCTGAAGTAATGGTGTCTTTTCGCGCGGCGGTAGATCGTACCCATATTACCCAATTATTGGGCCGTATGGTGCGCTCGCCCTTGGCGCGCCGCATCCCCGGCAATGACCGCCTCAATTCTGTTGACTGCCTGTTGCCGAAATTCAATGTCCAGACAGTTGAAGATGTCGTCGATGCATTGATGAGGGGTGACGATACCCTGCCACCGCCCAGCGGACGTGTGCTTATCAATCCGGAGGAAATGAAGCCCAATCCTGCGGCCTCGCAGGCTGTATGGGATAAGTTCGAATCACTGCCATCGCAGACCCGCCCACAACGTGGCGCCAAACCAGCCAAGCGCTTGACCGCACTGGCGCATGAGCTGGCCTCTGATGATATTCTGCCTGGCGCTGGCAAGTTAGCCCATGCCGAAATGCACAAGGTACTCGATGCTGCACAGAAGAACCACAAGGCGCATATTGAAGCCAAGCGTAAAGCCGTGATGACGGTTGACGGCCAGACTATAGTGGCCGACCTTCAGAGCAGGACCAAGACCTTCAACCAGTTTCTTGAAGACGCCGACATGGCGGTAATTGATGACGCTTACCGCCGTGCTGCCCGCATCTTCAGCCCCGACATTTCCCGTACCTACGTCGATTTCCTCGCTTACAGGGTTGCAGACCCGGATGATGCGGATGAATTCGAGGAAGCGCTTGTCGACGCGCGGGTTTCCACTGCTGCTCTTGGCCTGGTGACGGAAGTGCAACCCTATTTTGATGCCGAGGCGGACAAGCTGGCCAAGGCTTGGCTGGAGAAATACAGCGCAGTCATTAAGGGCTTATCGCACGATCGGCAGGAGTCTTATCGCCAGATCAGGGAGATGAGTACCGAACCACAGGATGTTGATCTGGTTAAGCCGGAGGCTAAGTTCGAGCTAACAAAGGCACGTGTGAATGACATTGAAGCGGCGCTTCCGACCTACAAGAGCCATCTGCTTTGTGATGTGCAGGGCAATTACCCTGCAGAACTGAATACTTGGGAAGTGGAAGTCATTAAGAACGAGATGAAGCGAAAAGACTTCAGCTTCTGGTATCGTAATCCGCAACAGCCGGGGCAATCATCGCTCGGCATTGCTTACCTCTCTGGTGAGCAATATGGCATTCTTCGCCCGGACTTCATCTTCTTCGCTACGCAAGCGGATGGAACGCTAGTGGCTGACATCGTTGACCCGCACAGCCTCCATTTGGCCGATGCACTCCCCAAGCTGCAAGGGCTTGCCTTGTACGCCGAGGCGCACGCCAAGGTTTACCGCCGTATCGTATCTGTTGCAGAGGCGTTGGGAAAGCTACGCGTGCTTGATTTGACTAACGAAGATGTACGCAAAGGCATTGCCGCTGCGAAGGATGCGGCAAGTCTCTTTGCTGGAGGATTAGCGAGAGATTACTGATCTTACTAGCATCTATGGGACTGTAATATTTTGGGTAATATCCTGTAAAGCAACATCACTCGTATTGGGTTAATTGCTCGGAGAAAATGACTCATGGAAAAGTATGCAGCCACCTTGGTTACGTCCGTAGTCTTCATAATCCCACTCCTGGTAGCCGCCGCATGCCTGCAAATTTGGCATTGGTATCGGAAGCGAAAGCCCCGTCGTTCCCCTTTGACGCGAGCATTATTACGAAGCCCCGGCGAATCATTACGCCAGCAGATTGACGACTTAACATGGGATATCGCGGCGTGGCTGGCCGTCTTGATGGCGATGCCCTTGCTGTTCTACGCAATGTATCTTTCCCAGCTCTATCTGGCGGGTGTTCGCGCATCACCTTGGATATATGGCATTGTCGCTATCGTCGCGTTTTTCGTGTGTTTGTATAAACTTATCACTATCGGGAACAGGCGCCGTTACCTGAGGCAAGGGCTGGATGGCGAGCTTGCAACCGGGCAGGAGCTTACGGAGCTGCTTAAAGATGGCATGTCAGTTTTCCATGATGTTCAGTGTGAGCGATTCAATATTGACCATGTTGTCATCGGATCGGCTGGCGTGTTTGCTGTGGAAACCAAGGCTCGTGCGAAGCTTCAAACAGACCGCGGCAAAGCGGGTGCAGGCGTCAAGGTGGATGGCGATAAGTTACTGTTCCCCAACTGGACGGAAACACGCTGGGTAGAACAGGCGCGGCGACAGGCGCAATGGTTGGCGAACTGGCTGAAAGACGCCACGGGTGAGCGGATAGACGTAAAAGCTGTCTTGGCGTTGCCTGGCTGGTATGTTGAGGTTACGAAGCCGAGCGATGTCTTCGTGTTTAATCCGCGCAATCCGCGACTCCTCACTCATGCAGGTAAATCGCCTCTATCTGAAGATCAAGTGCGCCATATTACATCGGCTCTGGAGCATCACTGTCGTGACGTTAAGGCGCAAGAAGTTTAAGCGTGCTTGAAGAGACTCGAGGGCTGTGATCAAGTCTTGCATCAACTTAACCAAACAACATGCAAGATAAAATTCGCTACGAGTTGACACCTGCCCTCACCCTGGCCCTCTCCCAGAGGGAGAGGGGATTAAAAGGGATAATGGCCGGGCGCAAGATTCCTGCTGCGTGGGTGGAGCGGGTCTTACTGAATCCAGAGCGGACGGAACCGGACAAAGTCGACCCCGAATTGCGCCATGCCCTTGGCGGCATCACCGAGCATGATAAGCACAAGCAGGGATCAGGCCTTACATTTGACATGGATATAAATGGTAAGGCCTGATCCCTGTGTTTCTTTGCAGACAGAAAGGAAGTTCACCAAATATCCGTTGCATGTAACAAAAAAGCTGGTTACCATGCGTTTCATGTAACGGTGCGTATTGGAGGTAGTTATGAGGTCAAACATATCGGCGCGGGTGCAGAAGCATCGTGCGGCATTGCGGGAAGCCGGGTTGCGCCCGGTGCAGATTTGGGTGCCGGATACGCGACGCGCGGGCTTCGCCGAGGAGTGCCGCCGCCAGTCGCGGTTGTTGCAAGGCGATGCGCATGAACGGGAAACCGCCGATTGGCTGGAGGCGGCAGCCGACCGCGAAGGCTGGCAATGAGGCGTGGCGATCTGGTGACGGTAGCCTTGCAGGGTGATCTCGGCAAGCCGTGCCCGGCACTGGTAATCCAGTCCGATCTGTTCGATATACATCCTTCCGTAACGATTTTGCCAGTGACTGGTGAGTTGCGCGACGCACCGCTATTTCGCATTTCCGTAAATCCGAATGAACTGAACGGCCTGACCAAGCCTTCGCAGGTGATGGTGGATAAGCCACAATCGGTCGCGCGCGAAAAAGTCGGTGCGGTGATTGGCCGTCTGGACGATGAGGCGATGCTGGCGGTGAATCGGGCGCTGGCGGTTTTTCTGGGATTTGCCTGACCATAGGACCGGTCTATTGGGATGAGCCACGAGCCTTGCAACCAGTTGAAAAAATAGAAGGGGGCAAAGATATGCCCGGTGCATTTTCTCATAGGGTAGCTGCCGATCGAGCGAAACAAGCAGCAGAATCCAAAGGCCTTCATTTGGTTACGCGAAGCACGCTTAAATATCCTCAATGGTTACAGACATGTGATGCGCGGGGTCGTGATGCGCGGGGTCGGGTCTTGCATCAACACATTCGACGTCCTGCACGACGATGGGGCTCTTCGGAGTCCCGTGTTGTTTGCGGGGATTATCGAGCGGAGCATTGCGTCGTCGTGACCAGTTCGATTCCCACGCATCGGCAAGCCAAAACTGCATAGGCCAACGTGATCCTGCAACCAGAACAAGTCACTGACGGCGACGAAACGCCCCTCACCGCCTCACGGCAACAGCACGTTGTTGACCGTACGCATACGTGCATTCTGCAAGCCGCTGCGCTGTATCAGCGCCAGTTTTCCTTTATTCCAATACGGTTTGATCTCAGCGGGGTAGCGGCGGGGCAGTTCCGCTGGCAGGGGCTGTGGCGGCCGTGTGTGATTCGGTATAACCCCTGGGTGTTCGCGGCCGATTTTGAGCATCACCTCACCAACACCGTGGCACATGAAGTGGCGCATTATCTGGTGCATCGTCTGTATGGCGCCCGCACCCGACCCCATGGCCCGGAATGGAAGCAGGTGATGCGGGCGCTCGGCGTGATCCCGAAGGCCACCGGACACTACAGCCTCAGCGGCGTGCCGGTACGGCGGCAGCAGCGCCACAGTTACCGCTGCGCCTGTCGCACGCACCAGCTATCCAGCACGCTGCACAAGCGCCAGCAGCAGGGCAGGCGCTATGCCTGCAAGCTCTGCCGTGCGCCGCTGGCATTTAGCGGCGAGCCGGGTCGCTGACATCCCGCCATACGGCGCCGGGCTGGCGATGCCCGTAAGAGTCTGCGTATGATGTAGCCTGAACCAGCGAGGGCAGGGCATGCAACGGCTGACAGATCTCAAGACGAATTTCCAGCACCTGGTATGGGGCGAGGCGCTGAGCGCGCTTACGCCCTGGCGTGCGCGGCTGGTGCGCATGCTGCGCCTGTTCTCTGCCGTGGTTCGCGATCTGGGCGAGGGCCAGCTCACGCTGCGCGCCATGAGTCTGGTGTACACCACGCTGTTGTCACTGGTGCCGCTGCTGGCCTTGTCGTTTTCAGTGTTAAAGGCCTTCGGGGTGCACAACCAGATTCGCCCGACACTGCTGGCCTTTCTCGCCCCGCTGGGTGACAAGGGGGCGGAGATCACCGAGCAGATGCTCGGGTTTGTCAGCAATATCCAGGTCGGCGTACTCGGCGCCATCGGCCTCGGGTTGTTGCTGTACACCGTAACCGCCTTGCTGCAGAAGATCGAGCTTACGTTTAATTACGTCTGGCGGGTCAAGCACCTGCGGCCTTTGTCGCAGCGCTTCAGCCAGTATCTGAGCGTACTCACCGTCGGCCCGTTGCTGGTGTTCTCGGCGCTCGGTATCACCGCAGCGCTCATGAACTCAGGGGTGATGCAGACACTGCTTGCCATCGAACCCTTTGGCACGCTGATCGAAATTACGGCGCGACTGCTGCCTTACCTGCTGGTGATCGCGGCCTTTGCCATGCTCTATCTGTTGATGCCCAATACCCGTGTACGTTTCAGCGCGGCACTGACCGGCGCTACCGTCGCCGGCGTGCTGTGGCAGAGCCTTGGCTGGGGCTTCGCCGTCTTTATCAGTACCTCGACCCAATACACGGCGATTTATGCCAGTTTTGCGATTGTGATCGTGTCGATGATCTGGCTTTATCTCAACTGGTTGATTGTGCTCATCGGCGCCAGTATCGCCTTTTACGCCCAGTATCCCGCCCAACTCACCACGCGTGAGCGCGAGGCGGTCCTCAGTAACCGGGTGAAGGAAAAGCTGGCGCTGCTGATCATGACGCTGATCGGCCGTCACTTCCACACCCAGCAGCCCGCATGGTCGCAGGAAGGGCTGGCAAGCAGGCTTAATGTGCCTTTGGTCCCGGTGGGTACTCTCCTCACGGCACTCACGCGCCGGGGCCTGCTGACCGAGACCGCGCAGGTGCCGCCGTGCTATTTGCCCGCACGGGCGCTGGAGACGGTGACGCTGCGTGAATTGCTTGAGACGGTGCGCAGCAGTGGCGAGGAAACACAGCTGGTGACCGATGGCCTGCCGCATGAACCAGCGGTTGATGCCGTGATTGCGCGCATCGACACCGCGATCGACGATGCTCTCGGCAAGCAAACCCTGCGCGAGCTTACTGGCACTGGCGAGATTAAGGTCTGACAAGAGGGTGATAAAAATAAATAAGCCAAGACCAGTGATCCTGGCCTTAATGGGAGAAGATAGAAATGCAGGACTAGTTATGCCAAAACAGCCCCCTATTTTTTGGCCATGATTTGCATCGGCGCATGCTTATAGCCACCCAAATACCATAAGATTTTCATAGAAGAATAAAACACGCATGTTAAGAATCTTGCACCACCATTTTCTTCGCGGCCCTAATCTCATATGCCCTGCATCGGGGCTGTTACTGGTGGTTGATTACGACGCTAAAGGAGCAGAATCGCTTGCCTGGCGGCCTGCTGCGTCTGATCTTGCCCCCACCCTCTGGTTGCTGCGTGAGGCTTTTCCGGTTGTATCGGAGTCGATAGAGCTTTCATCACCTGACTATATCTGTAAATCGAAGGTACCCATCGTAGCGCTGGTGCTGGCGACTGCCGAAATCATCATGCGTGATTTTTGTACGCAGCCGCGCCTGGGTCGCCTGCTGGTTTCCGATGAAAGGCAGATGCGCTTTTTTCTGCCTTGCGATGAACCTGCTATTGGGATGGCGGCGTGGACTCTATCAATGGAGGTTGCCCAAGTCATCCCATCGTTCTCAGAGCTCAACCAAAGCCAGCTTCTCGCACACCTCAAAGCGCATTACCGAGATGCACGTCAGACTGCATATCATTTCGGCCTGAACCAATCGACGCTGGCGCTGGCAAGGTCGGCGCTCCAGCGCGGTATTCCGCACTATCGAATCAACATACCCGGCCAGCTTCTTCAGTTGGGGCAAGGACGGTACCGCAAGCGCGTGATGGAAACGGCGACAGATAATACCAGCAACGTTGCAGTTATAATTTCCAGGGACAAATTCAAGACGGCTTCCTTGCTGCGCGCTCAAGGCATGCCAACTCCCCACACGCAATTGGTGTCTACCACTGAGGAAGCGCTGCAGGCGGCGAAGCAGCTGGGGTTTCCCGTTGTGGTCAAACCCAAGGCTTCTGGCAAAGGCAAGGGAGTCACTGTAAATATCACCAATGAAGCGGAGTTAATGACTGCCATTCGGGCCGCAGCGGTGTACAAAAGTGGCATCATAGTTGAACGATACATCAAGGGTGATGACCACCGGCTGCTCGTGGTCGCCGGGCGCTTGATTGCTGCTGCGAAACGCCTTCCGGCGGAAATCACCGGTGATGGCCAGCACACCGTAAGCCAATTGGTTGCAGAACTTAACCGCGATCCGCGTCGGGGCGTGGCACCCTTTGAGCGTTTGCTCGAAAAAGTCGATATCGACCAGGAAGTCATGAAATTCCTGGCTGATGCCGGGCTGACACCTGATTCTATCCCGGCTGCGGGACTGAGTATCCGCCTCAGGGGTGTGGCGAATTTAGCGCGCGGCGGGACAGCCATTGATGTCACCGAGCATATCCATCCGGATAACCGCCTGTTGGCGGAACGAGCTGCCCGGCTGATTGGGCTGAACGTGACGGGTATCGATTTTCTCACGCCGGATATCAGCCAGTCCTGGCGCGATATTCCCTGCGCCATTCTGGAGGTCAACGCGACACCGGGGCTGCGGCCACACATGGCCTCCAATCCCCGGCGCGATGTAGTGGGGCCCATCGTGGAGCATCTTTTTCCTGCGCGCTCGGATGGCAGGGTGCCTACCGCAGGCATTACTGGTAGCGTCGGCAAGACGACTACATGCAGGATGGTCGCCAGCATACTGTCCGCATCGGGAAAGTGTGTGGCGCTCTCGACCACACAAGGGGCTTGGGTGGGTGAAGATACCATCAGGCTCGGGGATGCCGCAGGAGGAGGCATCGCAAGCACCCTGCTGTTTGACCCCCGCGTCGAAGCAGGTGTTTTCGAATTATCGCGTGGCGGGCTTATCAAGAAAGGGATGACGCTCGATGCGTTGGACGTGGGTGCGGTGCTGAATGTTTATGACAATCATATTGGTCTGGATGGTGCCAGAAGCCGGGAAGACCTGGCCCGCGTCAAGCGGCTTGTGGTTGAAAGAGCGCGCAGGCTGGCGGTGTTGAACGCCGATGACCCCCTGTGCCTGGCCATGCGCGAGTTCGTTACTGCGCCCACGTTGTGTCTGGTGAGCGCGGTTTCAGAGAATCCGGCAGTACAGACCCATCAAGAGGCGGGAGGGGTGGTCGCTTATCTTGATGGGTCGGGTGCAAGCTGCGAACTGAGATTGTACGAAGGGCAGCACTGCGTCGGCAGCATGCCCGGTGCTGAGATTCCTGCTGCCTGGGGCGGACGATATCGCCCAGGCATGATCAACGCATTATTTGCCATGGCGATTGCGCATGGAACCGGGGCCGCGTTTGACGCCATCCGGGCCGCACTCGGCAGCTTCCAATCCACTCACGCCACCAACCCTGGGCGGATGAATTTTGTCGAAAACCTGCCTTATCAAGTCTGTATCACTTGGGCTGATGGGCCTGTGGCAATGAGAGAGTTGGCCCACTTTATTAACGGGCTGAAGGTTTCAGGGGAAAAGCGCCTGATGCTCTGTGCGATGGGCAATCGCCCGGATTCGTTCATAGTGGACACGGCAACAGTGGTTGCCGGTGCTTTCACAGAGTATATCTGTTCCGATTGGGAGGATTTGCGTGGACGGCCGGCCGGGGAGGCGGCTGGATTGCTTGCGCGGGGCCTGCGGGAAGTCGGGGTGACTGACGAGCACATTAATCTTGCAGCCTCCCATGACGAGGCGCTCGATCTGGCCTTGGCGCGCTCGTCAGCGGATGACCTGCTCGTCATGGTGACTTTCAGCGGGGTAAAAGCCTGGCAAAAGGCGCAAGCCCTTGCCAGCGGCTAACCCGATCCAGCGCTGATAAACAAAAAGAAAGCCAAGGGGGTTGCCCCTTGGCTTTTTTAGGTTGTCTCTGCAGTTTGATTGCGCGCCGGCCCTCAACAAGCGCGGCGGAACAAGTCTCCGGCGCGCCCACGGCCTCGGCGCAGCGTTATCCCTCCGCTCCGGGACGCCACAGCCTCCCTCCGGTCTCCGTCAAACACAACGGTTCCAGCGGCGCGATGGGCTGGCGGCTGCTACGTTCTCGCCACGCCCGAGTCTACCGCGGACTACTCGCCCTCGCTTCGCTCGCCTTGGCTCGCAGCGTGAGAGATCGCCTTATTGTGATGCTCTCAGGATCTCGACATTGTCCACTGCATGGGGTGGAACCGGCGGGATATGGTAGATCTCCGCCTGGGACTCCACATAGTCTGCAATTTGCTCATCCGTGAGCTTGAGCAGCATGTCTCTTTTGCACATCCAATGGTCGCGTACATGGTCCATAATTTCACTGTAGAGATTAGGATCCCATTGCGGCTCTCCCCCCATGATAAGGATCGGGTTGAGTCGCATATCCAGTGCATGATAAATGCGATTGAGGTTGTCCGCAGCCAGCTGATTCTCGCCATCCCACTTGCACACGGTGCTGGCGTTAACAAGATAATTGCTGAGGTTCATAGTCAGTCCCTCCTAACACGATGATCAGGTAATGGGTCTGCGCGACGGCGAACCCATTACATGCTGGATTGCCCATATTGCCCGATTGTACGATCGGGTATTTACACCACTAAACTACGCCGTAGTCTGGTTCGTTGCAAGATCCTTCAATTTCCATTGTAATTCTCACCTGAAACAGTCATCAGCATGCCCCTTGACCACCGGAGGCTATGGAGCGGCAGTGCGGGGTAGGCAACTGGAGCCTCGACGACTGTTGGTATATTCCAATGGAACGGGTGGGAGGGGTTCGGACAAGAAAAAACCCGCAAGCCTTTGGGAATGCGGGTTTGGTGGACTTTCTTGGACTGCTTTGGACGATCTAATGGTGGAGGCGGCGGGAATCGAACCCGCGTCCGCAAATCCGCTACCGTTGGTTCTACATGCGTAGCCTGGTCTTTGGGTTTAGCCGGCTGTTACCCGACAGGCAGGGAACACAGCAAGCGAGTCCAGTAAGGATTTAGCGCATTGACCCTGGACGAGCCGCAGCGCGATCTTGTGAGAGTCGACCCCTGAATGCCCTTGCGGACGCTGAACGCACAAGCACGGCTCCAGTCAGAGGTTAGCGGGGATTAAGCCGCTAAGGCGTAGTTGTCGTCGTTGGCAACTATGTTTTTTGCAGTTTGATTTACGAGGTGAACTGCACCTCGGCATGCCCCTCGGGTTTTGTAATCCGCGTCGAAGCCAGGTCGCCCCCATGGAGATACAACAATAGACAGTATAGCGCAACCGGAGTTCCCAAGGCAGCCTTAGCGCGATTTGAGCAGGCGCTGCTTTTCGCGCCCCCAGTCACGGTCGCGCTCGACGTCGCGCTTGTCGTGCTCCTGCTTGCCCTTGGCGAGGCTGATTTCGAGTTTGGCGCGGCCTTTCTTCCAGTAGATGGACAGGGGCACCAGGGTGTAGCCCTTGCGTTCGACCGCACCGATGAGTTTCTTGATCTCATCGGCATGCAGCAGCAGTTTGCGGGTACGCAACGGGTCGGGGTGGATATGGGTGGAGGCGGTGGGCAGCGGCGAGATGTGGGCGCCGAACAGCCAGGCCTCGCCGTCTTTCAGCAGCACATAGCTCTCCTTCAGCTGGATGCGCCCGGCGCGCAGGCTTTTGACCTCCCAGCCCTCCAGGGCAAGGCCGGCCTCAAAGCGATCTTCGAGAAAATATTCGTGGCGCGCCTTTTTGTTCAGCGCAATATTGCGGCTGGTGGAGTGTGCGGATGCCTTAGCCTGGGCCATGCGCCAGTATAACAGGCCCGATCTGGCAGGGTTGGACCCCTTCAGCCGCTGTCTGGCGTATAATTCTTCCGCATTGTGACCACGATCAGCAAAAGCGCGCTTGTGCCTTACTCGGCAGCGGAGATGTATGCCCTGGTGGATGATATCGAGTCGTATCAGGCATTTCTGCCCTGGTGTACGTCATCGTGCGTGCGGTCGCGCACAGCGGAGGAGGTGCGCGGAGTGCTGGAATTGACGCATAGCGGCCTGCACAAGTGCTTCACGACCTGTAACCGTTTGCAAAAAAACAAGATGATCGAAATACGACTGGTGGAGGGTCCGTTCCGCCATCTGGAGGGCTTCTGGCGCTTTGAGTCGCTGGCGGAAAACGCCTGCAAGGTGCGGCTGGATATGGACTTCGAGTTCAGCAACAAGCTGGTGGCGCTGGCCTTTGGTCCGGTGTTCAATCACGTGGCCAACACGCTGGTGGATGCCTTCTGTCAGCGTGCGGTAGAGGTGTATGGAAGACGCTGACGCGGCACCGGCACCGATACCGTTAATCAAGGTCGAGGTGGCCTACGCCCGCCCTGACGTGCAGGTGATTGTACCGGTGGAGGTGGTGCCCGGATCAACCATCGAGCAGGCGATTCATGCCTCGCTGATACTTGAGCGCTTTCCCGAGATCGATCTGGCGCACAGCCGGGTGGCGGTGTTCGGCAAGCTGAGCAAGCTCGATCATGTGCTGCGCGCCGGTGAGCGGGCGGAGATCCTGCGGCCTCTGATCGCAGACCCGAAGCAGGTGCGAAAACGTCGTGCGGCGGAAGCAGCGGCCCCGGCCGCCGAGGACAAGGGCTAGGATTCTGGCGCTGCCGGCTCGCCCTGTGCAGGCGCCACATCACCCTCGATGCGGATCAGCTGGTCATTTTCAAAAAAGAGTGCCAGTCGCCGTTGCTGGCGGTCTTGGCCTCCCTTCTGGATGCTGTAGACATAATCCCAGCGGTCCTGGTGAAACACGTCGATCAGCAGCGGCGTGCCCAGCGCAAAGCGCACCTGATTCTTGCTCATGCCGTGCTTGAGCTTTTCGACCATCTCCTGGGTGATGACATTGCCCTGCTGAATATCGATCTTGTAGGCCCCGGGAATGCTGACCGAGGAGCAGCCGGCCAAAATCAGGCTTGCGCACAGTACTGTAGTAATGAGAAGCTTTTGCATCAGGGCTGGCGTAAACATGGTGTCGCGCATGATACTCCAACTACCGTCTTGATGAAATGCCGCTATGGCAGGGGGAACCATGGAAGCTCACGATTTAAAAAAGGCCGGACTCAAGGCCACCTTACCGCGCATCAAGATACTCGAAATGCTGGAAGGCAGTGAAACGCGTCACATGAGCGCGGAAGACGTCTATAAAACCCTGCTTGAAGGCGGCGAGGATGTGGGACTGGCCACGGTGTATCGCGTGCTGACCCAGTTTGAATCTGCCGGGTTGGTGTCGCGCCATCACTTTGAGGGTGGTCACTCGATGTTTGAGCTCAATGAAGGCAAGCACCACGACCACATCCTGTGCGTCAAATGCGGCAAGGTGGAAGAGTTTGTCGATGAGGTGATCGAGGAACGTCAGCGCGCAATCGCCAAGAAGAAGGGTTTTTCGATGACCGATCACGCACTCCACATCTACGGTGTGTGCAGCAACTGCCAGCACAAGAGAAAAGCGTAACAGTCCTATCCCGGCTGCAGCATCACGGATCCCGGCTATCTCCATGCGACATGTAGGCTTGTGCCTGTTACTGCTGGCTTGTTCAGCGGCGCAAACTGCTGCGGCTTCGGAAACCGCTGCCCTGGCGACACGGATGGTGGGCGGCGAGACCGACTATACGGTGCAGGCGGGCGATACGCTCAGCAGTATCGGTGCCCGTTTTGGAACCGAGGTGGCGGGCATTGCGCGCCTGAATGGCCTGTCGGCGACTGCACACCTCAAGCCCGGTGATACGCTGAAAATTGACAACCGCCACATCGTGCCGGAATCACTCGAGACGGGCATACTCATCAACGTGCCCCAGCGCATGCTGTACTACTTTCAGTCCGGCCAGCTGGCCGCGCATTATCCGGTGGGGTTGGGCAGGCCGGACTGGGAGACCCCGCGCGGCAGCTTTACGGTGCTGGTAAGGGAGGAAAACCCGACCTGGGACGTGCCGGTCTCGATTCAGGAGGAGATGCGGCGCGAAGGCAAGGAGGTCGTCACCCGCGTACCGCCGGGGCCGGATAATCCACTCGGGCACTACTGGCTGGGACTGAGCCTGCCTGGCATCGGCATCCACGGCACTATCGCCCCCAGCAGTGTCTACAAGTTTCGCAGCCACGGCTGTATCCGCCTGCATGCAGATGATATTGCTGAACTTTTCCCGCGCATCGGCGCGCAGGAGACGGGCAAAATCATCTATCTGCCGGTGTTGCTCGCGCAACTGGCGGATGGCCGCATCATGCTCGAGGTGCATCGCGATGTTTACAAGCGGGGGGGTAATCCGTTAAAAAGGGCGCAGGATTTGGCTGCACAGGCCGGCATTACCGACCTGATCGACTGGGAACAGGTCTTGCAGGCGATTAAGGACAAGGCAGGCCTGGCGCGCGCAGTGCATCTGCGCACCGCCGGGACAGAGGAGACCGAACAATGAGAGAGTGGATCAAAAAAAGCGCACCCGTGCGTGCGCCAAACGTGCTCGATATGCGCCGTCGGCAGTTTCTGAAGTTGGGCGCATTGGCCGGTATCGCCGGTCTGGCGCCTTTTGCTGTCGAAGCGAAACCAGACGCAGGCATGGTGGAGCGCCGCCTGTCTTTTTATAACACCCACACGGGTGAGCGGTTGAGCACGTTGTATCGCGTGCACGATGCCTATATTCCGCAGGCGCTGACCGAGATCAACCACATCCTGCGCGATCACCGCAATGACGAGATTTGCAGCATGGATGAACGCTTGCTCGATCTGCTGCACAACATCCAGACCACATTGCGCACCGATGAGCCCTTGCATGTAATCTCAGGCTTCCGCTCACAGGAAAGCAATGCCATGCTGGCGAAACGCGGCAACGGTGTAGCCAAGCGCAGCCTGCACCTGCAGGGCGAGGCCATCGACATCCGCGTGCCAGGACGTGACCTCGCACAGGTGCGTAAAGTCGCACTGGCGTTGCAAGGCGGTGGCGTCGGCTATTATCCGCGCTCCGACTTCGTGCATGTGGATGTTGGGCGTGTGCGGTATTGGTAAATAATGGCGGCGTGCGTGCTGCGCACGTAAGTCAGGCGTCCCCCCGTGATTTTTGCGCCCCGCCTTTTTTCTTGCGCAGGGGGGTACTCTGGGCGTGTTCCAGCATTTCTTCAGCATGCACCCGGGTCTGGCCGGTGATGGTCACACCGCCCAACATGCGGGCGATTTCATCACGGCGCTGATCCGCCGCAAGTTCGCTGACGCTGATCTGTGTTGTGCCTTTGCTGCTCTGCTTGCTGACCTGAAGATGCTGCTGCCCCTGGGCCGCGACCTGCGGCAAGTGGGTGACGCACAGCACCTGACGGCTCTGACCCAGCGCGCGTAACTGCTGCCCCACGATCTCCGCTACGCCTCCGCCGACGCCGACGTCCACCTCGTCAAAAACCAAGGTCGGAATGCGCCCGCTTTGCGCGGCGATGACCTGGATGGCGAGACTGATGCGCGACAGTTCGCCGCCGGAGGCCACCTTGTTGAGCGGCTTCAGCGCCTGACCGGGGTTGGCGCTGACCAGAAACTCTACCCGTTCCAGTCCCGTGGCAGCGGCAGCATCCAGTGCCTCGAAGGCAATATCAAAACACCCGCCCGGCATGCCCAACTGCTGCATCCCTGCACTCACCTTGCCAGCTAACTGCGTGGCGGCCTGGGTGCGGCTGGCGCTCAGCTTCTGGGCCTGCGCACGATAGTCATTTTCTGCCGTGGCGGCATCACTGCGCAGCTGCTCCAGGCGCGTGTCGGCGTGTAGCAGGGTATCGCGCTCCTCAGCGAGACGCGTGAGCAATGGCAGCAGTTCGGCAGGCTGCACCCGATGTTTGCGCGCAAGGTCATGCACACTGCGCAGTCGCTGCTCGACGGCTTCAAGCCGGGCCGGGTCGAGATCAAGGCTGTCGAGGGTGTGGCGCAGTTCGCTGGCTGCTTCCCGCACCTGGATACAGGCACTGTCGAGCAACTCTGTGATAGCGCCCATACGTGCTTCGAAGGCGCTGAGTTCGCGCAATTGATGCGCGCTGTGGGCAAGCTGGCTCAGGCTGGAGCCGGTTTCACTTTCATACAGTGCGTGCAGTACGGCGTGCGAGGTTTCCAGCAGTCGGCCCGCGTTGGCAAGGCGGGCGTGTTCTTCGTCCAGCGTTGCCAGTTCGTCCGCACCCAGTTGCAGCACTTCCAGTTCGTGGGTTTGGTGTGTGAGCAGGTCAAGCCGCGCTTCGCGCTCGGCCATGGTGCGCTGCAGGCTGTCGAGCTCGTGTTGGGCGGCGCGCCAGTGCGCATGCTGTGCCGCCACCTGATTGAGCAGGGCGCCGTGGCCGGCATAGCCATCCAGCAGTTCGCGCTGCATATCACGCTTGAGCAGCGACTGGTGCTCATGCTGACCGTGTATATCCACCAGCATTTCGCCCAGCGCCTGCACTGTCTGCAAGGTCACCGGCGTGCCGTTGATGTAGGCCTTGGAGCGCCCATCACTGGCCACGGTTCGGCGCAGCAGACAGTCGCCGCTATCCAACTCCTGCTCTTTGAGCCAGCACTGCACGAGGGGCAGTGCTGCGACATCAAAGGCGGCATTTATTTCGGCGCGTTCGCTGCCCTGGCGCACCATGCCGCTGTCGGCGCGGGCACCGAGCACCAGATCGAGCGCGTCCACCATGATGGATTTTCCAGCGCCGGTTTCCCCGGTCACTACGGTAAAGCCATCGTGCAGGTTGATTTCCAGTTGCCCGATGATGGCAAAGTCACGGATGGCAAGTTGCGTCAGCATGCAGCAGCTTAGAGTTTCTCGCCCCAGTGCAGTTTGGCCCGCAGCGTTTCATAGTAGTTGTGGCTGGCGGGGTGAATCAGTCGTACGCATTTATGCTTTTTGTATATCTTGATCAAATCGCCCTGCTGTACACCAAGGTTGATCTGGCCATCACAACTCAGCTGGGCACCCGACTGTGCGATATCGCGCACGAGGATCTCGATCTGGCTGTTGCCGTCCACCACGACCGGGCGGTTGCTCATGGTGTGGGGACAAATCGGCACCAGCACGATGACATCCAGCGTGGGATACAGGATGGGCCCATCGCTCGACAGCGCGTAGGCGGTGGAGCCTGTGGGTGTGGCCACGATGAGGCCGTCTGAGCGGTAGGTGTTTACAAAGTGGCCGTCGATGCGGGTATCGAATTCGATCATGCGCGCCGCGTTCCACTTGTGCAGCACGACATCATTGAAGGCATCACTGCCGTCCAGCGGCTGCCCGTCACGATGGATGACGGTGTGCAGCAGCAGACGCTGTTCCTCCAGATACTGGCCGCCAAGGATTTCGTCGACCCGTTCGATCATCTGGCCGGGGGAGATGTCGGCCAGAAAGCCGATGCGCCCAAGGTTGACGCCCAGCAGCGGCACGTCGCAGTTGGCGAGTGAACGCGCCGCATTGAGCAGGGTGCCATCACCGCCGATGGCAATGACGAGGTCGCACTGTTTGCCGATCTCGGCACGTTCCACCGTGTCGAAGCCATGCTCCAGCACCAGCTCGGCGGTGGCCTCATCCAGCAGCACTTTGAGGCCACGCCCTCGCAGGTGCTCGCCCAGGGTGTGAATGGCGGGCCCCACTCCAGGGTCACCGAATTTGCCGATGATTCCGATGCAACGAAATGCGCGTGCCATGGTTATCTTTGTTAATGTGTTGTTCTTCGGTAAACTTAGCATATGGACAAGTCCATTAACAGCATATCCAGACAGGCCGCTGCCGAGTTGCCTGCCATCAGCGAGCGGGCACGTTTCCTGCTGAAGAATCTGGTCGGGCGTTATATCCGCGACGGGCAGCCGGTGAGTTCGCGCGCGCTGGCCCGGGATGCCGGCCTGGACCTGAGCCCGGCTACCATCCGCAATGTGATGGCCGACCTGGAAGACATGGGCCTCATTACTGCGCCCCACACCTCGGCCGGGCGTATTCCGACCGCGCAGGGCTACCGGCTGTTTGTAGACAGCCTGCTCAATATCCAGCCACTGGGCAGCAGCGAGGTGCTGCGCATCAAGAGCCAGTTTGACCCCGACAAGAGTACCCACGGCCTGCTCGAAACCGCCTCCACCCTCCTCTCGGAGGTCACCCGCATGGCCAGTGTGGTGCTGTTGCCTCGGCGCGATCAGGCCGCTTTCCGTCACGTCGAGTTTCTGCCGCTGTCGGATAATCGCGTGTTGGTGATACTGGTGATCAACGAGCGCGAGGTGCAGAACCGCATTATTCATACCGAACGCCAGTATTCACCTTCGGAGTTGCAGCAGGCGGCCAACTATCTCAACAGCGTTTTTTCCGGACAGAACCTGCACGCCGTGCGCACCCGCCTGCTACAGGATCTGAACGAAACGCGCGAGGGCATGAATAACATGATGGCGCTGGCCATAGAGGCTGCCGAGCAGGCGTTTGGCACTACACAGGATCCCAGCGATTACTTGCTGGCCGGTCAGATTCACCTGCTGCGGCAGGCGCAGGGCCTGGATATCGACAAGCTGCGGCAGCTTTTTGACGCCTTCACCCAGAAGCGTGATCTACTGTATCTGCTCGACCAGTGCCTGAACGCGCGCGGGGTACAGATATTCATCGGCGCCGAATCGGGCTATAACGTACTGCAGGACTACAGCGTGGTGACATCGCCCTATGAGGCCGACGGCAAGGTGATCGGGGTGCTGGGCGTGATCGGCCCTACGCGCATGCTGTACGACCGCGTGATCCCGATGGTCGATATTACCGCGAAACTGCTGGGCGCCGCTTTGAATCAGCGCGGTTAATCCCCATATCCAGAGGGATATTTGCGCCCCTTGCCCCCATTTACATCTGTACTCCGGAGACCGCATGGAACACGACGAACAACCCGCCACCCAGGCAGCCCCTGTCACCGAGCCCGAGGCGCCGGATGTGCTCAAGCTGCTCGAAGACGCGCGCGGCAAGGCCGATGAGCACTGGGACCTGGTGCTGAGGGCCCGCGCCGATCTCGAAAACCAGCGCCGTCGCCACGAGCGGGATCTGGAAAGTGCCCACAAATATGCGCTGGAGCGGTTTGCGCTGGAGTTGCTGCCGGTGATGGACAGCCTGGAACTGGGGCTGGCCACCGCCGAGACCTCCGACCGGGCCCTGCGCGAGGGCATGGAGTTGACCCTCAAGCAACTGGCAGCCGCGTTTTCCCGCTTCGCCCTCGCTGCAATCAACCCCGTAGGCGAAAAATTCAACCCGCAGTTGCATCAGGCCATGGCCGCCCAGGAAAGCACCGAGGTGGAGCCCAACATCGTGTTGACGGTGTACCGGAAGGGTTATCTGCTGCATGAGCGCGTGATTCGCCCCGCCATGGTGATTGTTTCAAAAGCAGTTGAAACCGGTACCGAACAGGCTTGAATCCAGCCCGGATGCGCCCCATATCCCCTGCAACCCGCCGGATTTCCGTCCGGCACGTAGCACCCCATAACGACGGAGACTTTTACCATGGGCAAGATTATCGGCATTGACCTCGGCACCACCAATTCCTGCGTTGCCGTGATGGAAGGCGGCAAGCCGCGCGTGATTGAAAACAGCGAAGGCGATCGCACCACGCCCTCTATCGTGGCCTACGCCAGCGATGACGAAGTGCTGGTCGGCCAGCCGGCCAAGCGCCAGGCGGTCACCAACCCCAAAAACACCCTGTATGCCATCAAGCGTCTGATCGGGCGCCGCTTCACCGATGCCGTGGTGCAGAAAGACGTCAAGCTGGTGCCTTACAGCATTGTCGCAGCCGACAACGGCGATGCCTGGGTGGAAGTGAACGGCAGGAAGATGGCGCCGCCGGAAATCTCCGCGCGGGTGCTGATGAAAATGAAAAAGACCGCCGAGGACTATCTGGGCGAGCCGGTCACCGAGGCGGTGATCACCGTGCCGGCCTATTTTGACGACTCTCAGCGCCAGGCCACCAAGGCCGCAGGCAAGATCGCCGGGCTGGAGGTCAAGCGCATCATCAACGAACCCACTGCCGCGGCGCTGGCCTACGGCATGGACAAGAAGCGCGGCGACTCCAAGATCGCGGTCTACGACCTGGGTGGCGGCACCTTCGATATTTCCATCATCGAGATTGCCGAAGTGGAGGGCGAGCACCAGTTTGAGGTGCTGTCTACCAACGGCGACACCTTCCTCGGCGGCGAAGATTTCGACCAGCGCCTGATTGACCATCTGGTGGAGGAGTTCAAGCGTGACAGCGGCATCGACCTCAAAAAAGACCCGCTGGCCTTGCAGCGCCTGAAGGACGCTGCCGAGAAGGCCAAGATCGAGCTCTCCTCACGCGAGCAAACCGATGTGAACCTGCCCTATGTTACAGCCGATGCGAGCGGGCCCAAACATCTCAATGTCAAAATCACGCGCGCCAAACTGGAGGCGCTGGTGGATGACCTCATCGAGCGTACCCTCGGGCCGTGCAAAACCGCACTGAAAGATGCAGGGCTGAGCGCAGACAAGATCGACGATATCATCATGGTCGGTGGCCAGACGCGCATGCCCAAGGTACAGGAGGCGGTGCAGAAACTGTTTGGCAAGGAGCCGCGCAAGGATGTGAACCCGGACGAGGCCGTGGCTGTCGGCGCCGCGATCCAGGCTGGTGTGCTGGGTGGCGAGGTCAAGGACGTGCTGTTGCTGGATGTGACACCGCTGTCGCTCGGCATTGAGACTATGGGCGGCGTGATGACCAAGCTGATCGACAAGAACACCACCATTCCGACCAAGGCCACCCAGGTGTTTTCGACCGCAGACGACAATCAGACCGCGGTGACCGTGCACGTGTTGCAGGGCGAGCGTGAGATGGCGTCGGCCAACAAGTCGCTGGGGCGCTTCGACCTCGCCGACATTCCGCCTGCACCGCGCGGCATGCCACAGATTGAGGTAATGTTCGACATCGATGCCAACGGCATTCTGAACGTGTCGGCCAAGGACAAGGCCACCAACAAAAGTCAGTCGATCGTGATCAAGGCCTCCAGTGGCTTGTCCGAAGACGAGGTCACCCGCATGATCAAGGACGCCGAGGCCCATGCCGAGGATGACCGCAAGTTCCACGCCCTGGTCACGGCGCGTAATCAGGCCGAGGGCTTGATACACTCCGTCAACAGGTCCCTGACCGAGGCCGGTGACAAGATTGATGCCGCAGAAAAGGCGAACATCGAGGCCGCCATCAACGCCCTGAAAGAAGCGGTGCAGGGAGAAGACGTGACCGCCATGGAGACTCGCAGCAAGGACCTGAGCGAGGCCTCAGGCAAGCTGATTGAGCGCCTGGCGCAACAGCAGGCGGCCCAACCTGAGGAATCCGGTGGCAAGCAGCAGGCCGGCGGGGACGACAATGTCGTTGAAGCGGAGTTTGAGGAAGTGAAGGACAACAACAAACAGCAGTAATCGGGCACTCTACTTTGGTTGACATCGCACGCGCAGAGCCTATGCTCTGCGTTTGCGTTTTAGGCAATCAAGAATAATTGCACAGGAAACAGCACCAGCATGGCTAAGCGGGACTTTTACGAAATACTGGGTGTGGCACGCAACGCGAGCGAAGACGATCTGAAAAAGGCCTATCGCAAGCTTGCGATGAAATACCATCCGGATCGCAATCCGGACGACGCGCAGTCGGAAGAGAAATTCAAGGAGGCCAAAGAGGCTTACGAGGTACTCAACGATGCGCGCAAACGCTCGGCCTATGACCAGTTTGGTCATGCCGGAGTAGACTCGGCCGCCGCTGCGGCGGGGGCTGGCGCCCGTGGCGCCGATTTCAGCGACATCTTCAGCGATGTGTTCGGTGACATCTTCGGCGGCGGGCGCGCAGGTGCGCGCAGCAGCACCGCCTACAGTGGCGCGGATTTGCGCTACAACCTTGCGCTCAGCCTGGAAGATGCGGTGCGTGGCACTACCGTCAAGATTCGCATCCCGGCGCATGTCGCCTGTGGCACATGCGCCGGAACGGGCGCCAAGGCAGGCACCAGTCCGACCACCTGCACTACCTGCGGCGGCAACGGCCAGATTCGCATGCAACAGGGATTTTTTGCCCTGCAACAGCCGTGTCCGCGTTGTCATGGCAGCGGCAAGCTGATTCAGCATCCCTGTGAAACCTGTCACGGCAAGGGACGCGTACAGGAGCACAAGACCCTCTCGGTCAAGATTCCCGCCGGCGTCGACACCGGTGACCGCATCCGCCTCAGCGGTGAAGGTGAAGCGGGGGAGCAGGGCGGACCGTCAGGGGATCTTTACGTGCAGGTGAGTGTGCGCGAGCACGCCATTTTCAAGCGTCAGGACAGCAACCTCTACTGCGAGATGCCTATCAGCATTGCCACTGCTACCCTGGGCGGCGAACTGGACATCCCCACGCTGGAAGGCCGGGTAAAGCTCAAGATCCCGCCCGAGACACAGACCGGCAAGGTGTTTAAACTGCGGGGCAAGGGCGTGCGCTCGGTGCGGGGCGGTGCTGTGGGCGACCTGCTGTGCCGTGTCATTGTCGAAACACCGGTCAACCTCAACAGCCGCCAGAAGGCCTTGCTCGAGGAACTGGATGAATCGCTGCAAACGGGTGGCACGCGCCACAGCCCGCAGGCAAGCTCGTGGCTGGACGGTGTAAAGAAATTCTTTGACGACATGCGCACCTCCTGAGACAGAGGGACAGAGACATGACCACACGTGTAGCTATCATGGGCGCTGCCGGGCGCATGGGCAGGGCACTGATTGAAGCCTGCAGCCTGACGCCTGCGGTAAAACTCACCGCCGCCGTAGACCGGCCCGACAGCAGTCTTGTAGACAAGGACGCCGGTGAATGCAGCGGCGTCTGGTCGATGGCTGTGCCCATCACCGGCAGCCTGGAAGCGGCTGCGGATTTTGACGTGCTGATAGACTTCACCCTGCCCGAGGTCACGCTGGACAATATCGAATATTGCCGGGCTCACGGCAAGCGCATGGTGATCGGCACCACCGGCATGTCGTCTGAGCAGCAGGCCACGATTACGGCGGCGGCAATGAAGCATGCCATTGTCTTTGCGCCCAATATGAGCGCGGGCGTTACCCTGAGCCTGAAGCTGTTGGCGCTGGCGACGCAGGTGCTGGGTGATGGCGTGGATATCGACATCGTCGAGGCACATCACAAGCACAAAATTGACGCGCCCTCTGGCACCGCCTTGCGCATGGGCGAGGTCATTGCAGAAGCGCAGGGGCGCAAGCTGCAGGATGTTGCCGTCTACGGCCGTGGGATCGGGCGTAGCGAGGAACGTAAACCCGGCACCATTGCCTTTTCCAGCATCCGGGCAGGCGACATTGTCGGCGATCACACGGTGATATTCGCCGATGAAGGCGAGCGCCTCGAAATTACCCACCGGGCCACCAGCCGCATGAACTTCGCGCGCGGTGCACTGCGGGCAGCCGTCTGGGTGATGCAGCAAAAGTCGGGGCTGTTTGATATGCAGGATGTGCTGGGTATTACTCAGGAGTCAAAATAAGGCTACATTACTTCAGGGCGTGACTCCTGAGTAACAATCCTGTTTGCTCCATCCCCACAGGGGCGGGGGGCGCAGCAGGAAGTGTAGTCTTTACTTGTTGACGTATCAGTAATTAGCTGTGCGGTGGACACTGTGGGGCGCATCCAGTAAAATTCAGGCCATAGTTCAAGACGTGACACTGACGGGAAGGCGCTCAACATAGGCCTTCCCGTTTTCACATCCGGAGTGAGAATGAACACGCGCATGCCCGCCCTGTTAGCCTTGCAAGACGGCAGCCTGTTCCGGGGCGAGGCCTGTGGCGCCATTGGCCAGTCGGTCGGGGAGGTGGTGTTCAATACCGCCATGACCGGCTATCAGGAAATCCTGACCGATGCCTCCTACTGCAGGCAGATCGTTACCCTGACCTACCCCCACATCGGCAATGTCGGTGTTAACCGCGCCGATGCAAATGCCGCCCGAGTCTGGGCCGCCGGGCTGGTGATCCGCGATCTCTCCATGATCGGCAGCAACTGGCGCTCGGAGCAGACGCTGGAGGGGTATTTGCAGCAGCATCAGGTCATTGCCATCGCCGGCATTGATACCCGCCGTCTTACCCGCCTGCTGCGCGAGCAGGGCGCGCAGAATGGCTGCATCGTGGCGGGCGAGGCCATCGACGAGGCCGCCGCTGTGGCCGCAGCACGTGCCTTTTCCGGCCTGAAAGGCCTGGATCTCGCACGGGAGGTCACGACCCCCGAGCCCCATGAGTGGCGCCAAGGCAGTTGGAGCTTGCAGCAGGGTATGCCCGCCCCGCAGGCGGCGGATCAATTGACCTGGCATGTGGCCGCGTACGACTACGGTATCAAGCACGGCATTCTGAGCCGGCTGACCGACCGCGGCTGCCGGGTGACGGTACTCCCGGCCAGGACGCCCGCCAGCGAGGTGCTTGCCCTCAAGCCGGACGGGATATTTCTCTCCAACGGCCCCGGTGACCCGGAGCCCTGTGACTACGCGATTACGGCCATCCGCGAGCTGTTGCAAACGGGTATCCCGCTGTTTGGTATTTGCCTTGGGCATCAGTTGCTGGCGCTGGCCTGCGGTGCCCGCACCTTGAAAATGAAATTTGGTCACCATGGCGCGAATCACCCGGTGCAGGAGCTTGCCAGCGGACGGGTGCTGATCACCAGCCAGAATCACGGGTTTGCCGTCGACGAAACCACGCTGCCGGAAAATGTGCGCGCCACCCACCGCTCGCTGTTCGATGGTTCACTACAGGGCGTTGAGTTAACCGACCGGCCCGCGTTCAGCTTCCAGGGCCATCCCGAGGACTGCCCGGGCCCGCATGATATGCACTATTTATTCGATAAATTTACAGGAATGATGGAGCAGCAGGGGAAAGATGCAAAATAGAAACAGAAAAGCCTCATGATTTTTTGCTTGTATCTTTTCCCTTGTATCTGAGTTGATATGCCTAAACGCACAGACATAAAAAGCATTCTCATCATCGGCCAGGCGTGCGAGTTTGATTACTCCGGTGCACAGGCCTGCAAGGCCCTGCGCGAGGAAGGCTATCGTGTCATTCTGGTGAATTCCAATCCGGCCACCATCATGACCGACCCGGACATGGCGGACGCCACTTATATCGAGCCGATCAGCTGGCAAGTGATCGAGCGCATCATTGAAAACGAGCGCCCCGATGCGCTGCTGCCCACCATGGGCGGACAGACGGCGCTCAACTGCGCACTCGATCTGGCGCGTGAGGGGGTGCTCGAGAAGTGCGGCGTGGAGATGATTGGTGCCAAGCGCGAAGCCATCGCCAAGGCCGAGGATCGCGGCCTGTTCCGCGCCGCGATGCACAAGATTGGCCTCGACATGCCGCGCTCCATCATCGTCCACAACCTGGACGAGGCCCTGGCCGCACAAACCGAAATCGGTTTTCCCATCATCATCCGCCCCTCATTCACCATGGGCGGCAGCGGCGGCGGCATCGCCTACAACCGCGAAGAATACGCCACCATCTGCGAGCAAGGCCTGGCCTTGTCACCGGTGCATGAGCTGCTGGTCGAGGAGTCGGTGATCGGCTGGAAAGAGTTCGAGATGGAAGTGGTGCGTGACCACAGGGACAACTGCATTATCGTCTGCTCTATCGAAAACTTCGACCCCATGGGTGTGCATACCGGTGATTCGATTACCGTGGCGCCGGCACAGACACTCACCGACAAGGAGTACCAGATCATGCGCAACGCCTCACTGGCGGTATTGCGCGAGATCGGCGTCGATACCGGCGGTTCCAATGTGCAGTTCGCGGTGAACCCGGAAAACGGCAAGATGATCATCATCGAGATGAACCCGCGTGTATCGCGCTCATCGGCGCTGGCCTCCAAGGCGACTGGCTTTCCCATCGCCAGGGTGGCGGCCAAGCTCGCCGTGGGCTATACCCTCGATGAGCTGCGCAATGAAATTACCGGCGCTGCCACACCTGCCTCGTTCGAACCCGCCATTGATTACGTCGTGACCAAGGTGCCGCGCTTCACGTTTGAGAAATTCCCGCAAGCCGATGCGCGTCTCACCACCCAGATGAAATCGGTGGGCGAAGTGATGGCGATCGGACGTACCTTTCAGGAGTCGCTGCAAAAGGCGCTACGCGGTCTCGAAACCGGCACGGATGGTTTCAACGAGCGACAGGATTTATCGGTTCCGGATGCGCTCGATAGGATCAATCACGAGCTGCGCGTGCCCGGTGCGGAACGGCTGTGGTATATCGGCGATGGTTTTCGTGCCGGTTTGAGTGTTGACGAGGTGCATGCGCAAACCCGTATCGACCTCTGGTTTCTGGTGCAGATACAGGAGCTGATTGCGCTGGAAGCTGACGTACGCAACCAGGGTGCGGTCGCACTCGATGCCGAACGCATGCGGCTGCTGAAGCGCAAAGGCTTTTCCGACCGCAGGCTGGCCAGCCTGCTGGGCGAGAGCGAAGTGGCGGTGCGGCGCAAGCGCCACGAGCTGGGCGTGCGTCCTGTATACAAACGGGTGGACTCCTGCGCCGCAGAATTCACCGCCAGCACCGCCTACATGTACTCGACCTATGAGGAAGAGTGTGAAGCGCAGCCGACCGATAAAAAGAAAATCATGGTGCTGGGCGGCGGGCCGAACCGTATCGGACAGGGCATCGAGTTTGATTACTGCTGCGTACATGCGGCACTGGCCATGCGCGAGGAAGGGTTAGAGACCATTATGGTCAACTGCAATCCGGAGACCGTCTCGACCGACTATGACATCTCCGATCGCCTCTATTTTGAACCGCTGACGCTGGAAGACGTGCTGGAAATCGTCGCACTGGAGCAGCCGTACGGCGTCATCGTGCAGTATGGCGGCCAGACGCCGCTGAAGCTGGCGCATGGCCTGCAGCAGGAAGGCGTTCCCATTATAGGAACCACGCCGGACGCCATCGACATGGCCGAGGATCGCGAGCGCTTCCAGCAGATGATCCATAAGCTCAAACTGCGCCAGCCGCCTAATCGCACGGCGCGCACAACGAGCGCGGCCATCGGTGCGGCACGGGAGATCGGTTATCCTCTGGTGGTGCGTCCGAGCAATGTGCTGGGCGGGCGGGCGATGGAGATCATCCACGCCGAACCGGATCTGGAACGCTACATGGCGGAGGCCGTGGACAGCGCCCGCCGCTTCCCAGAACGGATGCCGATACTGCTGGATCGCTTTCTGGACGATGCCATCGAGGTTGATATCGATGCGGTCTGCGATGGTCAGGAGGTCTTGATCGGCGGGATCATGGAGCACATCGAACAGGCTGGCATCCATTCGGGCGATTCGGCCTGCTCACTGCCACCGTTCAGCCTCACGGCCGATATCCAGAACGCGCTGCGTGAACAGATGCGGCGCATGGCGCTGGAGTTGGGCGTGGTCGGCCTGATGAATGCCCAGTTCGCCATCAAGGGCGACGATATTTATGTGCTGGAAGTAAACCCGCGCGCCTCGCGCACCGTGCCTTTCGTGTCCAAGGCCACGGGTCGCTCGCTGGCCAAAGTCGCGGCCCGTTGCATGATCGGAAAATCCCTTGAAACCCAGGGTGTGACAACGGAAGTCGTTCCCGTTTATTATTCAGTGAAGGAAGCCGTATTTCCGTTCATTAAATTCCCCGGTGTGGATACCCTGCTGGGTCCGGAAATGAAGTCGACCGGCGAGGTTATGGGTGTGGGCCGCAGCTTTGGTGAGGCCTTTGCCAAGTCACAGCAGGCCGCAGGTGCCAGTCTGCCTTCAGGTGGGCGCGTATTTCTCAGTGTGCGTGACTCGGACAAGTCTCATGTGGTGGAGGTGGCGCGGGCATTGCTTGCGCAACGCTTCGAGATACTCGCCACCCGGGGCACGTCGGCACTGCTGACGAATGCCCAGGTCGCCAACACCTGCGTCAACAAAGTCATGGAGGGGCGCCCGCATATTGTGGATATGATCAAGAACGATGAGATTAGTCTCATTGTGAACACGGTGGAGGGGCGCCAGGCGATCATGGATTCATACGAAATCAGGCGCGCGGCATTGCAGCACAAGGTAAGCTACACTACCACCCTGTCGGGTGCCAAGGCCATCTGCCTTGCCCTGCAACAGCGCAGCACAGACAGGGTTTATCGGTTACAGGAACTGCATCAGGAGCTGATGACATGAGTAAAGTGCCACTGACCACACGCGGATCGCAAAAACTGCGCGATGAGTTGCAGGAACTGAAAACAGTGGCGCGTCCACGCGTGATTGCCGCCATCGCCGAGGCGCGGGCGCATGGCGACCTGAAGGAAAATGCGGAGTACCATGCGGCCAAGGATCAGCAGAGCTTTATCGAGGGCCGTATCGCCGAAATTGAATCCAAGCTGTCCAATGCCGAAGTCATTGATGTCACCGCACTCAAGGTGCAGGGACGGGTGGTGTTTGGCGCTACGGTAGATCTGGTCAACGAGGAAACCGGCGCAGAGGTCACCTACCAGATCGTGGGTGATGACGAGGCAGACATCAAGCAGGGCATGATCTCCATCAGCTCGCCCATCGCGCGTGCGCTGATCGGCAAGGAGGAGGGCGAGGTAGCAGCGGTGCAAGCACCGGGTGGCGTCAAGCAATACGAAGTCGTTGCCATACGCTATGTATAACACCACTACCATAGGCCAGCGCATCCTGCTCACGCTGTGGGTGGGCGGATTGTGGACGGTGGGTTATATCGTCACCCCGACGCTGTTTCATGTGCTGGATGACCGCCAGCTGGCAGGCATGCTTGCTGGTCGGCTGTTTGGCATCATGAGTTATCTGGGCCTGGCGTGCGGCTTGTTGCTGCTGGCCACCGTGTTGTACCAGGCCCGGCAGGCGTGGCGGGGTACGTGGCAGATCTGGGTGCTGCTGCTCATGCTGGCATTGATCAGTATCGGGGAGTTCGGTCTGACCAGCCAGATGCAGGCGCTGAAAGCCACCCACCCACAAGGCTTCATTCAGGGCACGGAAGCGGCGCAGCGCTTCGGGATGTTGCACGGCCTGTCGTCGAGCCTGTATCTGGCGACCAGCCTGCTGGGTCTCGCCCTGGTGATCTTCGGACTGGAGCCGAAGCGGTCGCAACCTTGAGCAATGGCGCGTACTAAATCCAGTGGCCGCTGGCTGAAAGAGCATTTTACCGATCCCTACGTCAAACAGGCCCAACAGGCAGGTTACCGCTCACGCGCGGTCTACAAGCTGCTTGAGATCAACGCGCGCGACCGCCTGCTGCATCCCGGCATGACGGTGGTCGATCTGGGCGCGGCGCCCGGCGGCTGGTCGCAGGTGGTAACCGGGGTCATCGGCAGTCAAGGTCGTGTGATTGCGCTCGATATACTCCCTATGGAGCCGCTACCGGGCGTTACCTTCATTCAGGGCGATTTTACCGAGCAGTCGGCCCTTGATAGCTTGCTCGAAGCCCTGCACGAGGAGCCCGCAGGACTTGTAATGTCAGATATGTCACCCAATATCAGTGGTCTGCGCTCTGTAGACCAACCCCGCGCCATCTACCTCGCCGAGTTGGCCCTGGAACTTGCGCGCAAAGTACTGGCGCCGGGTGGAGACCTGCTCATGAAGGTATTCCAGGGCGAGGGCTTTGACGCCTTGCGCAAGCAACTGCTGGGGTCTTTCAAGCAGGTGCATGTGCGCAAGCCGGCGGCGTCTCGACCGCGTAGCCGTGAGGTTTATCTGCTGGCCCGCAACTATCTGGGCTGAAGCAGTCTAAATATTGAACATCCGTAAATTGTGTTACTCTAATTGAATTCGAGCGCCGAGGTCACACCTTTGAATGATATAGCAAAAAACCTGATTCTGTGGATCGTCATCGCCATCGTGCTGATGGCCGTGTTCAATAATTTCGGTCCGCGTCAGGCACCGACGCGCGCACTGGAATACTCACAGTTCATTGCCGACGTCAAAGAAGGCCGGGTACAGAAGGTCAGCATCGAAGACCGCACCATCCGCGGTGTGATGCAAAACGGCGAGACCTTCACCAGCTACAGCCCCGGCGACCCGGGTCTGATCGGCGACCTGCTGCGCAATAACGTCATGATTGATGCGCGTCCACCCGAGCAGCAAGGCCTGCTGATGCAACTCTTCATTTCCTGGTTCCCGATGCTGCTGCTGATCGGCGTGTGGATTTTCTTCATGCGCCAGATGCAGGGCGGCGCGGGCGGACGCGGCGCGATGTCGTTCGGCAAGAGCCGCGCGCGCATGGTTGGTGAAGATCAGATCAAGATCACGTTCGCCGATGTCGCGGGCGTGGATGAGGCCAAGGAAGAGGTTGCGGAGCTGGTCGAATTCCTGCGCGACCCGGGCAAATTCCAGAAGCTGGGCGGCAAGATTCCGCGCGGCGTTCTCATGGTGGGCTCGCCCGGCACGGGCAAGACGCTGCTCGCCAAGGCCATTGCCGGCGAGGCCAAGGTGCCGTTCTTCGCCATTTCCGGCTCGGATTTCGTCGAGATGTTCGTCGGCGTCGGCGCCTCGCGCGTGCGCGACATGTTCGAGCAGGCGAAGAAGCACGCGCCGTGCATCATCTTCATCGACGAAATCGACGCCGTAGGCCGTCACCGCGGTGCCGGGCTCGGCGGCGGGCATGACGAGCGCGAGCAGACCCTCAACCAGTTGCTGGTCGAGATGGACGGCTTTGAAGGCACCGAAGGCGTCATCGTGATCGCCGCCACCAACCGTCCCGACGTACTCGACCCGGCACTGCTGCGCCCCGGCCGATTTGACCGCCAGGTGGTGGTGCCGTTGCCCGATGTGCGCGGCCGTGAGCAGATCCTCAAGGTGCACATGCGCAAAGTACCGCTCAATGAGAACGTGGTCGCCAGCGTGATTGCGCGCGGTACGCCCGGATTTTCCGGCGCCGATCTCGCCAACCTGGTGAACGAGGCGGCGCTGTTCGCTGCGCGCGAAAACCGTCGCGTGGTGGGCATGGAGCACTTTGAAAAGGCCAAAGACAAGATCATGATGGGCGCGGAACGCCGCTCCATGGTGATGAGCGAAGAAGAAAAGACACTTACCGCTTATCACGAGGCCGGACACGCCATTGTCGGTCGTCTTATGCCCGCGCACGACCCGGTATACAAGGTGAGCATCATCCCGCGCGGACGTGCGCTCGGCGTCACCATGTTCCTGCCGGAACAGGATCGCTACAGCTACAGCAAACAGCGGCTGGAAAGCCAGATTTGCAGCATGTTCGGTGGCCGCCTCGCCGAAGAGATCATCTTCGGGCCGGAGAAGGTAACTACCGGTGCGAGCAACGATATCCAGCGTATCACCGAGATTGCGCGCAACATGGTCACCAAGTGGGGGCTGTCCGAACGGTTGGGACCGCTCACCTACAGTGAAGATGAGGGCGAAGTATTCCTCGGTCACAGCGTGTCACGCCATAAAGTAGTGTCGGATGAAACCGCGCACGTGATCGATGAAGAGATACGCCACATCGTGGATCGCAACTACCAGCGTGCCAAGCAGGTGCTGGAGGCAAATCTCGACAAGCTGCACTCAATGGCGGACGCGCTGATGAAGTACGAGACCATCGACAGCCTGCAGATTGACGACATCATGGCAGGCAAGCCGCCACGGCCGCCGCAGGACAGTGGCGACTCCAGCACGCCCACGGATGATGGCCAGGGCGTTGCCGCCGCCAGCAAGGGCCCCAAGCCAGAGGGTAAAATCGGCGGCACGGCGAGTGAGCATTAAAACAGTAGCGAGTAGCTAGTAGTCAGTATAAATTTTCCTCGCTACTCGTCACTTGGTTGCACGTATGGCTACTGCTATCCCCGCTTTGAACTGCCGGGACAAGCTGCTCTTCCTGGATCAGCCCTGTATTATGGGCATCCTCAACGTGACCCCCGACTCCTTTTCGGACGGGGGTCATTTTTTATCCGTGGCTGCAGCATTGCAACGCGCGCGCGCAATGGTCACGGAGGGCACAGCGATCATCGATGTGGGAGGGGAGTCCACCCGCCCCGGCGCTGCACCCATCTCCGTGCAGGAAGAGCTTGACCGTGTATTGCCGGTGATTGAAGTCATCCGGGCAGAGCTGCCTGTCATCATTTCCATAGATACCAGCAAACCTGAAGTAATGCGTGCCGCCGTGCAGGCCGGCGCCGGATTCATAAACGATGTCTACGCACTGCGCGCCGAAGGTGCGCTACAGGCCGTCGTTGATCTTAATCACGGGCAAAGCATTCCTGTCTGCCTGATGCACATGCAGGGTGAGCCTCGCACCATGCAACAGGCCCCGCACTATGACGATGTGACGCAGGAGGTGCATAACTTTCTGGCGCAACGCATTCAGCACTGCACTGACGCAGGCCTGCCGCGTGACCGCCTGCTGATCGACCCCGGCTTTGGTTTCGGGAAAACCCTGCCGCACAACCTGACCCTCCTCAACCATCTCGATGCACTCCTGCAATTACAGCTGCCGCTGCTGGTCGGCCTTTCGCGCAAATCCATGATAGGCATGCTGCTGGCTGCAGAGGCGAATGAGCGGTTGCACGGCAGTGTTGCACTGGCGGCTATAGCGGTGTTAAAAGGTGCCCTGATAGTGCGCGCGCACGATGTGCAGGCCACAGTGGATGCAGTTAAACTAGCCGCTGCCGTACGGCAGGCCGGTTAATCCGGAGCTCCGCATGCAAAAACGCTACTTCGGCACCGATGGCATCCGCGGCCGCGTGGGTGAGCACCCGATTACCGCAGAGTTCATGCTCAAACTTGGCTGGGCAGCGGGCCGGGTGCTCGGTACACAGCAACGTAACCTGGTCGTCATCGGCAAAGACACCCGTATCTCCGGCTACATGTTTGAGTCGGCCCTGGAAGCCGGCCTGTCTGCGTCCGGTGTCGACATCCTGCTGCTCGGGCCCATGCCGACGCCTGCGGTCGCCTACCTCACGCGCACGCTGCACGCTCAGGCTGGTATCGTGATCAGTGCCTCGCATAACCCCTATCCCGACAATGGCATCAAGTTCTTCTCGGCCCAGGGTACCAAGCTGCCGGACGAAGTCGAGCTTGCGATTGAGGCCGCGCTGGAGCAGCCGCTGACGACGGTCGACCCTGCCAAACTGGGCAAGGCCGAGCGCCTGGATGATGCCGCCGGACGCTACATAGAATTTTGCAAGAGCACCATCGATGCAGCGCTGGACTTCAAGGATATGAAGATCGTGGTGGACTGTGCCCATGGCGCGACTTATCACGTCGCACCGGGTGTGTTTACGGAAATCGGCGCCACCGTGATTACTGTCGGGGTACAGCCAAACGGCCTCAATATCAACGTTGACTGCGGTGCTACACAGCCAGCGGCCTTGCAGCAGGCCGTTCTTCAGCATAAGGCCGACCTCGGGATCGCGCTCGATGGTGACGGTGACCGCCTCATCATGGTCGATCATGCGGGCGAGATCGTTGACGGCGATGAGCTGCTCTACATCATCGCGCGGTCGCGTCATGAAAGCGACCAGCCACAGCACGTCGTCGTCGGCACTCTCATGAGCAATCTGGGGCTGGAGCAGGCGCTGCAAAAACTCGGCATCGAACTCAAGCGTGCCGCCGTAGGTGATCGCTACGTACTCGAGTTGTTGCGGCAAGGCGGATGGACGCTGGGCGGCGAATCCTCCGGCCATATCATTTGTCTCGACTGTACTACCACCGGCGATGGCATCGTCTCTGCCCTGCAAGTACTTGCAGCCATGCGCACCTCGGGCCACAGCCTGCATGAATTGAAAAGGGGCATGACTAAATACCCGCAACGCATGATCAACGTCAAGCTCGCGCACAGCTTCGATCTTGAAAAATCAAAATCCGTACAGGACGCTGTGCAGGATGCGCAAGTGCAACTCAATGGCAAGGGGCGTGTCTTGTTGCGCCCCTCCGGTACCGAACCGCTGGTGCGCGTCATGGTGGAGGGGCAGGATCAACAGCAAGTGGAAATGCTTGCCAGGCAACTTGCAGCGGTAGTTACAGCATCCGTCAACTGAACACCCAAAATTGATCTTTTTGCCTCACCCCGGTAAGCTTTCCACCCTTTAAGCACCCATCTTGCTGCAAGGGGAGACGTATGCGCCAAAAACTCGTGGTGGGAAACTGGAAGATGCAGGGTTCCCGCGCCAGCGCCCAGACCCTGGTCGAGGGTATCAAGCAAGGCATCAACACGGTCAAGGCGGCCCAAGTGGCGGTCTGTCCACCGTCCATCTTCCTCCCCGAGGTCGCCGCCCTGCTCAAGGGCTCAGCCATTGCCTGGGGCGGGCAAAATCTGTGCAGTGAGCCCGCCGGTGCCTATACGGGCGAGATCGCGGGTGAAATGCTGAGTGAGTTTGGCTGCCGCTACGTCATCGTGGGCCACTCCGAGCGGCGCAGCTTGTATGGCGAGACCGATGCCGTGGTGGCGCGCAAGTACGCCCGGGCGCTGGAGAGTGGCCTCACCCCCATTTTCTGTCTGGGCGAGCAACTGGTAGAGCGCGAGGCCGGCCAGACAGAGGCCGTAGCAGGGCGCCAACTGGATGCATTACTGGAAGGGTCTGGCGTCGCCGCGCTGAAGCAGGGCGTGATCGCCTATGAGCCGGTGTGGGCCATCGGCACGGGCAAGACGGCAACACCGGAGCAAGCGCAGCAGGTGCATGCCTTTATCCGCGAGCGTGTGGCTCGGCACGATGCTACAATAGCGGCCGAGTTGGTCATATTGTATGGCGGCAGCGTCAAAGCGGCCAACGCGGCAGAACTGTTTGGGCAGCCGGATATCGACGGTGGCCTGATCGGCGGTGCTTCATTGAATAGCGAGGAGTTCCTGGCGATCTGTCAGGCAGCAGGGTGAACGGATGCAAACAGCTTTATTGATACTGGATGTGATCCTAGCGATAGCGCTGGTCACATTGATACTGATTCAGCAGGGCAAGGGCGCCGATGTGGGTGCCGCCTTCGGTAGCGGGGCATCCCAGACGGTGTTCGGCAGCCAAGGCGCCGCTTCGTTCCTGACCCGTACCACCGCCGTGCTCGCCACGCTGTTTTTCTGTATCAGTCTGGCGCTGGCCTATTTCTCGTCCCAGCCTGTTGCCAAAAAAAGCGTCACTGACAGCATTGCACCGGCGACCATGCTGCCCAAGGCCCCCTTGGGTGATATCCCGCAGACACCGGCCAATGACCTGCCCTCGGCGCCCGCCCAACCGGGCGCTCCTGCCGACGTACCCCGGTAGTTATAAAACCCCAGCCGATGTGGTGGAATTGGTAGACACGCAGCCTTGAGGTGGCTGTGGCGCAAGCTGTGCCGGTTCGAGTCCGGCCATCGGCACCAACAATCGCAACAACTCCTTAGTGGACGTAAAATTAGGACTTGACTAAAGCCTCTATTCCCATAAAGTAAGAAGGCTAACTGTCCTGGAATTGTGCGCACAGAAATCTGTGCCCCTATTCCGGAATTTGTAGAAGCAGATGCTGCAAAGGTACGCTAACGTCACATGTTGGATAATTATCTGCCAGTACTGATTTTCGTCGTTGTCGGCATCGCTTTTGGCGTGCTGCCGATAGCGCTCGGCTATGTGTTGGCACCGAACAAGCCTGACAGCGCCAAACTTTCACCCTACGAATGCGGGTTTGAGGCCTTTGAAGACTCACGCATGAAGTTTGATGTACGCTATTACCTGGTTGCCATCCTGTTTATCCTGTTTGATCTCGAGATTGCCTTCCTGTTTCCCTGGGCGGTAGCCCTGAAAAACATCGGTCTGTTCGGCTTTATGGCCATGCTGCTGTTCCTCGGCATACTGGTGATCGGGTTCATCTACGAGTGGAAAAAAGGCGCGCTCGAATGGGAGTAAGGCTATGGCACTAGAAGGCGTGCTCGAGAAGGGCTGGGTAACGACCAATCTCGACACCGTGATCAACTGGGCACGCACCGGCTCACTCTGGCCGATGACCTTCGGCCTGGCCTGTTGTGCCGTGGAAATGATGCACGCAGGGGCGTCCCGTTACGACCTCGACCGGTTCGGCGTCGTGTTTCGCCCCAGCCCGCGTCAGTCAGACGTCATGATTGTGGCCGGCACCCTGGTCAACAAGATGGCCCCGGCGCTGCGCAAGGTCTATGACCAGATGTCCGAGCCACGCTGGGTGATTTCCATGGGGTCATGCGCCAATGGTGGCGGCTATTATCATTATTCATATTCTGTGGTGCGGGGTTGTGATCGCATCGTGCCGGTGGATATCTATGTACCCGGTTGCCCGCCCACCGCAGAAGCGCTTCTGTACGGCATTATCCAGCTACAGAACAAGATCAAGCGCACCAACACCATCGCGCGCTGATTCAAGGGTGCACTGAAAATGCCTGATACAACTCAGTCACTGGCTGCGCGTCTGCTGCAGCATTTTGGCACTGTCCTGAAAGATTGCCGCGAAGCGCTCGGCGAAGTCACGATAGAGTTGCAGCGCGCCCACCTGCTACAGGTGTGCACCGCACTGCGTGATGAACCTGCCTTTGCATTCGAGCAGCTTATCGACCTGTGTGGAGTCGACTACCTGCATTATGGCCAGAGCAGCAAGGGTGAAATAGGCCTGGTTGCCGAAGACGTGATCGAGTTTCCGGAGTATCCGGAGCAGACATGGGAAGGCCCGCGTTTTGCGGTCGTCTATCACCTGCTGTCGATACAGCACAACAAAAGACTTCGCCTCAAGGTATTCCTCTCCGAAGACCTGCTGGTAACTGACTCTGTAGTGAACATCTGGGCCAGCGCCGACTGGTATGAGCGTGAAGCATTCGATTTCTTTGGTATCCTGTTTGAAGGACACCCCGACTTGAGGCGCATACTCACTGACTACGGCTTTATTGGCCACCCCATGCGCAAGGATTTCCCGCTCATAGGTCAGGTCGAAATGCGCTATGACCCGGACAAGAAACGCGTAGTCTACGAGCCGGTGAGCATCAAGCCACGCATACTGGTGCCGCGTGTCATTCGCAAAGATCATCGCTATGTGGCCGATGCAGCCAGAGAGGGTGCGGAACGCGATGGAAATTCGTAACTACACCATGAACTTCGGCCCCCAGCACCCGAGCGCCCACGGCGTGTTGCGGCTGGTGCTGGAAATGGATGGCGAGGTAATCCAGCGTGCCGATCCGCATATCGGCCTGTTGCACCGCGGCACCGAGAAACTCGCCGAGAGCAAGCCTTTCAACCAGTCCATCGGCTACATGGATCGCCTCGACTACGTGTCGATGATGTGCAACGAGCACGGCTACGTGCTCGCCATGGAAAAATTGCTCGGCATTGAGCCGCCACTGCGCGCGCAATATATCCGTGTGATGTTTGACGAGATTACGCGCATCCTGAACCACCTCCTGTGGTTGGGCGCACATGCGCTCGACATTGGCGCGATGACGGTATTTCTGTATGCCTTCCGCGAGCGCGAAGACCTGATGGACTGCTACGAAGCAGTCTCCGGCGCACGCCTGCATGCGACCTATTACCGTCCGGGTGGCGTGTACCGTGACCTGCCAGACACCATGCCGCAATACCGGTCGTCACCCTGGCACAATGAAAAAGAAACCGCGGCCCGCAACCACAACCGCCACGGCTCATTGCTCGACTTCATCGAAAACTTCACCGCGCGTTTCCCCACCTATGTCGATGAGTATGAAAACCTGCTTACCGATAACCGCATCTGGAAACAGCGTACGGTCGGTATCGGCGTAGTCACGCCGGAGCGCGCACTGCAGCTCGGCTTTACCGGCCCGATGTTACGCGGCTCCGGTATTGCCTGGGATTTGCGCAAGAAACAGCCGTATGAGGTCTACGATCGTCTCGACTTTGACATCCCCGTCGGCGTCACCGGTGACTGCTACGACCGCTATCTGGTGCGGGTCGAGGAGATGCGCCAATCCAACAACATCGTCAAACAGTGCATCGCATGGCTGCGCGACAACCCGGGCCCGGTGATGATCGACGATCATAAAATATCGCCGCCCAAGCGCTCACAGATGAAAGGCGACATGGAGTCGCTGATTCACCACTTCAAACTGTTTACGGAGGGTTTCTGCCTTCCGGAGGGCGAGGCCTATGCCGCTGTTGAGGCACCCAAGGGTGAGTTTGGCGTCTATCTTGTTTCTGATGGCGCAAACAAACCCTACAGGCTCAAGGTGCGCGCACCGGGCTTTGCACACATTTCTGCGCTGGATGAAATGTCACGCGGACATATGCTGGCGGACGTGGTCGCCATTATCGGAACCCAGGACATTGTATTTGGTGAGGTCGACCGATGAGCGCCACCTCAATGCAAGCCTCGTCACCGCTGTCAGCGCTGATTTCCGCAGAGGCACTGGGCAAGATCAATCACTGGCTGGCCAAATATCCCGCACAACAGAAAGTATCTGCGGTAATTCCTGCGCTCACTATTGTACAGGACGAGAACGGCGGCTGGATTACGCGTGAATTGATGGATGCCGTTGCAGACTACCTTTCCCTGCCTGCCATCGCCGTCTACGAAGTAGCTACGTTTTACACCATGTTCGAACTGAAGCCTGTGGGCACCCACAAGATTTCGGTGTGCACCAATATTTCCTGTATGCTGCGCGGCTCTGACAAGATTGTCGATCACCTTGAGAAAACGCTGGGTATACGTCCCGGAGAAACAACTGCCGATGGCAAATTCACGGTCAAGGAGGTCGAGTGCCTCGCTGCCTGCGGCGGCGCCCCGATGTTCATGATCGGAAAGACCTACCACGAGAATCTGACACCTGCCAAGGTGGACCAGATACTGGCGGCACTGGAATAAACCCATGGCCAACGAAGTCTGCTTTCAAAATCTGCATCTTGAGCAGCCCTGGACCCTGAAAACCTATCAGAGTACGGGCGGCTATGAGGCGCTTAAGCGGATTCTGAGCGAGCACACGCCGCCCGATGAAATCATCAGCGAAGTCAAAAAGTCCGCGCTACGTGGGCGGGGTGGGGCAGGGTTCCCCACCGGCCTGAAGTGGAGCTTCATGGCACGCAATGCACCGGGCCAGAAATATATTGTATGCAATTCAGACGAAGGCGAACCCGGCACCTTCAAGGATCGGGATATTCTGCGTTATAACCCGCATGCCCTGATCGAAGGGATGGCGATAGCCGCCTATACCATCGGCGCCACGGTTGGCTACAATTACATGCGCGGCGAGTTCCATGAACCCTATGAGCGGTTCGAAGCAGCGCTCGACGAAGCCCGTGCCGCAGGCTTGCTGGGTGAAAATATCCTCGGCTCCGGGGTAAATTTCCAGCTGCATTCGCATATGGGCGCGGGCGCCTATATTTGCGGCGAAGAAACAGCCTTGCTTGAATCACTGGAAGGCAAGAAAGGCCTGCCCCGATTCAAACCCCCGTTTCCGGCAAGCTTTGGGCTGTATGGCCGGCCTACTATCGTCAACAATACCGAAACACTGGCCTCGATTCCTTTGATCATGCGCAACAGCGGCCAATGGTTTCTCGAGATCGGCAAACCCAACAACGGCGGCCCCAAGATATTTTCCGTTTCCGGCCATGTGAACAAGCCTGGCAACTACGAGGTGCCGCTAGGCACACCGTTCTCAGAATTGCTGAAATTGGCGGGCGGCATGCTCGAAGGCCGTAAACTCAAGGCTGTCATTCCCGGGGGTACCTCGGTACCCGTATTACCGGGGGAAACCATCATGGGTCTCAATATGGACTATGAGTCCCTCTCCAAGGCAGGTTCCATGCTCGGCGCCGGTTCGGTAATCGTGATGGATGAAACTACCTGCATGGTGCGTGCACTGTCGCGCATCTCCCATTTTTATTACGAAGAATCCTGCGGACAATGCACACCCTGCCGGGAAGGCACTGGTTGGCTGTCACGCGTCGTTCACCGTATCGAGCATGGCAACGGCAAACATGAGGACATGGACTTGCTGGTGGACGTCGCCAACAAAATAGAGGGCCGCACCATCTGCGCCTTGGGCGATGCGGCAGCCCTGCCGGTAATGAGCTTCATAAAACACTTCCGGGCAGAGTTTGAACACCACGTCGCGCACCGCAGTTGTCTGCCGGGCACGCACTGAGTTTTTCACATGGCTACGATTGAAATCAACGGCAAGCTGATGCAGGTTCGCGATGGCAGCATGATCATCGAGGCCTCGGATGAGGCGGGCATTCCGATTCCGCGCTTCTGCTACCACAAAAAGCTTTCGATTGCGGCCAACTGCCGTATGTGCCTGGTGGATGTCGACAAGGCCGCGAAACCGCTGCCTGCATGTGCTACCCCGGTCACCGATGGCATGAAGATTCTCACCCACTCGCCCAAGGCCATCATGGCGCAAAAGGGCGTGATGGAGTTTCTGCTCATCAATCATCCGCTCGACTGCCCGATCTGCGATCAGGGCGGCGAGTGTGAGCTACAGGAAGTCGCCATGGGTTACGGGCCTGGCGTGTCGCGCTACCAGGAAAAGAAACGTGTAGTAAAGGATAAGGATATCGGACCGCTTATTTCTACCGACATGACGCGCTGCATCCACTGCACTCGCTGCGTTCGCTTTGGACAGGAGATCGCGGGCATCATGGAGCTCGGTGCAACAGGGCGGGGCGAGCACATGGAAATCGGCACCTATATCGAAAAAAGCCTGGTATCCGAGGTGTCGGGCAATGTTATCGACCTGTGCCCGGTAGGAGCATTGACTGCAAAACCGTCGCGCTTTGCTGCACGAGCATGGGAGATGTCGCAACGCCCCACCATTGCACCGCATGACTCGATAGGCTCCGGGCTGTACGTGCATGTGCGCGACAACCAGGTCATGCGTGTCGTCCCGCGCGAGAATGAAGAGACCAATGAGACCTGGATTTCTGACCGTGACCGGTTCAGTTATCAGGGACTGGACAGTGATGACCGCCTGCGTGCGCCCATGATCAAGCGCAACGGCATCTGGCACGAAACCGACTGGGCAACGGCCCTCGAAGCCACGGTGGAAGGACTGAAACACATTGCCGAGTCACAGGGTGCAGCGCAGATCGGCGCACTGGCCAGCCCAATCGCCACCCTGGAAGAGATGTATCTGCTGCAAAAGCTGATGCGCGCACTGGGCTCGAGCAACATTGATCATCGCCTGCGCCAGACTGACTTCAGCGGCCAGAACAATGCCCCACTGCATCCCGCTCTCAACTGCAGTATCGCAGACCTTGAACAGCTTGATGCCGCATTGCTGATAGGCTCTAACGTACGCAAGGAACAGCCCATCGCTGCACTGCGCATGCGCAAGGCCGCCCTTCGAGGCGGGCGCCTCATGCTGCTCAACCCGCTGGACTACGAGATGAGTTTCCCGGTGGCGGAAAAAATCGTTACCGACCCTGTCGGCATGGTGCATGCACTCGCTGGCATTGCAAAGGTATTGCTGAAAGATGCGGCTGCACCTGACAAGACGCTAACATCCATGCTGACTGATATTCAGGTCGACGCCACCCATCTCGCCATTGCCCATAATCTCAGGGACGCAGATAAAAGTGTAGTGCTGCTTGGCAATATCGCCAGCGCGCACCCGCAATTCTCCCTGCTCGAGAGCCTGGGCCAGCTGGTTGCCGAGTTGAGCTGCAGCGGCTTTGGCATGCTGCCGGAAGCGGGCAACAGTGCTGGCGCATGGATCGCTGGGATGCTGCCGCACCGCGAAGCAGGGGGTGTGCCTGCCGCGCAAACAGGTCTGGATGCACAGGGCATGCTGGCGGCGAAATTAAAGGCCTATCTTCTGCTGTCTGTTGAGCCGGAGTACGACTGTGCTGACCCCACGCGTGCCATGCAGGCAGTGACCAGCGCGGACTTTGTGGTCGCGCTGACGGCATTCAGAAGCGCCTCCATGGACAACTATGCCAACGTCATGCTGCCTGCCGTGCCGTTTACCGAAACTGCGGGTACATTTGTCAATGCAGAAGGTCGCTGGCAAAGCTTTGAAGCCGCTGTCAACGCCCTGGGCGAGGCCAGACCTGCATGGAAAATCCTGCGTGTGCTCGGCAACCTGCTCAATGCCGATGGCTTTGAGTATGTCACCTGCCAGGAAGTTACCGAGGAAGTGAAACACGCCACCACCCGGCAAGCATCCAGGGGCGCCGTCGGGGTCAGGGCCACAATACAGTCATTACCCGCTGCCGACAGCACATTGATGCGTATCGGTGATGTGCCGATGTACGCTGTGGATGCCTTGATACGTCGCGCCACTGCACTGCAACAGACACATGATGCGCGACCCGCTGCAGCCTACGTCAATGCACAGCTTGCCGCACAACTGAGCATCGTCGAAGGACAGTTTGTGCAAGCTCGCCAAGGTGACATGCGGGCACGTCTGCCTATCGTACTGGATGCACGCGTGCCAGACCGGTGTGTGCGGATACCGGCCGGACTCGCCGGCAGCAGTACACTGGGGTCCGCATTCGGCCCGGTTGAACTGGAGAGGGCTTAGCAGCCCAGCCGCCTAGATGGAATTAGTGACCACACTTTGGGCCGCCACGCCCCTCACACTACAGATCGTCATCAAGATATTGACGATCGTGATTCCGTTGTCGCTCGCTGTTGCTTACCTTACGCTGGCAGAGCGCAAAGTCATCGGTTATATCCAGGCACGCATTGGGCCTAACCGGGTAGGCCCGCGCGGCCTGCTGCAACCGATTGCCGACGGCATCAAGCTCCTGATGAAGGAAGTCATCATTCCCACCGGGGCGAATCGCTCGCTGTTTATCATCGGGCCTATCCTGACACTTGCACCGGCGCTTATTGCGTGGGCGGTGATCCCATTTGATGAAGGCATGGTGCTTTCTGATATCAACGCCGGCCTGCTGTACATCATGGCCATCACCTCCATGGGTGTTTACGGCGTCATCATCGCTGGCTGGGCTTCCAACTCAAAATATGCCTTTCTCGGCGCACTCCGCTCTGCGGCACAGATTGTCTCCTATGAAATCGCCATGGGCTTCGCACTGGTCGGCGTACTGCTTGCAGCAGGCAGTCTCAATCTGGGCGACATCGTACGGTCACAGGCAGGCAGCGTAGCGCACTGGTTCTGGCTGCCGCTGCTACCGTTGTTTCTTGTTTATTTTATTGCCGGCGTTGCCGAGACCAATCGCGCACCCTTCGACGTTGCAGAAGGAGAATCAGAAATCGTCGCAGGATTTCACGTCGAGTACTCCGGCATGACGTTTGCGGTATTTTTCCTTGCCGAATACGCCAACATGATTCTGGTGTCCGCGTTGGCCGCCCTCATGTTTCTGGGTGGGTGGCTGTCACCGTTTCAGGGCATACCGGTTCTGGAGGGCCTGTTCGCCTGGGTACCGGGCATGGTTTGGCTGTTGCTCAAGATTTCAGTACTGTTGTTCCTGTTCCTGTGGTTCCGCGCCACCTTCCCGCGTTATCGTTATGACCAGATCATGCGGCTGGGCTGGAAGATATTTATCCCAATCACGATTGCATGGCTGATTGTAGTGGCTGCCGCCGTTCTATACGAACTGCCGTGGTGGTTCGACTGATACTGATGAAAACCGCATTCAATTACATCAAGAGTCTTTTCCTGTGGGAACTGCTGGGTGGCCTGAGGCTGACCGGCAGGTACCTGTTTGGCAAAAAAATCACGGTACAGTACCCGGAAGAGAAGACTCCCATGTCGCCGCGTTTCCGTGGCCTGCATGCGCTGCGACGCTATCCGAACGGAGAGGAGCGTTGCATTGGCTGCAAGCTGTGTGAAGCCGTATGTCCGGCCGCCTGCATCACCATAGAGACAGCGGAACGCAGTGACGGCACCCGCCGCACAACCCGTTACGATATCGACCTGTTCAAGTGTATTTACTGCGGTTTCTGTGAGGAGTCGTGCCCCGTCGACGCCATCGTAGAGACACGCATATTCGAATATCACTTCGAAAAGCGTGGCGATCACATCATCACCAAGGACAGGCTGCTCGAAATAGGGGACAAGTGTGAAAAAGACATTGCCGCTGATCGCGCCCACGATGCGCCTTATCGCTAGCCAACATAAAAACAGTTAAACTGCCTCGCTCATGGAACACATCATTTTTTATATTTTTGCCGCCATATTGCTGCTGTCAGCTCTAATGGTCATTACCGTCCGCAACCCGGTGTACGCGGCGCTGTTTCTGGTGCTTGCGTTTTTCACCAGCGCCGCCATCTGGCTGCTGCTCGAAGCCGAGTTTCTCGCGATTACGCTGGTGCTGGTATACGTCGGCGCCGTCATGGTGCTGTTCCTGTTCGTCATCATGATGCTGGATATCAACCTGACGGTGTTGCGCGATGGCTTTGCGCGCTACCTGCCTGTAGCGGCACTGGTAGCCACGCTGATTGTTGTAGAAATGGTGCTGGTCGTCGGCCCAGCCCACTTCGGACTCGACGTTATCGCGCCGCCTGTGCCGCATCCTGCCGACTACAGCAACACCCAGGCGCTGGGCAACGTACTCTATACCGTTTATGTATATCCCTTTGAGCTGGCGGCCACCATTCTGCTGGTCGCCATCGTCGCCGCTATAGCGTTGACCCTGCGCCGTCGGCCACAGGTCAAGTCACAGGATCCGGCACAGCAGGTGCTGGTGCGCAGCACTGACCGCGTGCGGATCATCAAGATGCCTTCGGAAAAGAAAGGGCAGGGGACATGATTGCCCTATCCGAGTTCCTCATATTGGGCGCCATCCTGTTCTGCATCAGCATGGCGGGCATCTTCATCAACCGTAAGAACATCATCATCCTGTTGATGGCCATCGAGCTCATGTTACTTGCCGTCAACATGAATTTTGTCGCCTTCTCGCACTATCTGGGTGACGATGCCGGGCAGATTTTTGTATTTTTCATACTTACCGTGGCTGCTGCGGAGTCCGCCATAGGGTTGGCAATACTGGTGGTGCTGTTCCGTAATCGGCGCGCCATCAATGTCGAAGACATCGGCAGCCTGAAGGGGTAGCGGATGAAAAACGTCTATCTCGGTATCGTGCTGGCGCCTCTGATCGGCGCAATCATCGCCGGCCTGTTTGGCAAACAGATAGGCCGCAGCGCCGCCCACTGGGTGACCACGCTCGGTGTCGCCATCTCCTTCATACTTTCACTGCTGGTTTTCAAGCACATCATCCTGGATGGTGCGCCAATATTCAACGAGGCGATCTACATCTGGATGGTGAGCGACGGCATCAAATTCGAGATTGGTTTTCTGGTCGATCAGCTGACCGCCATGATGATCGTTGTGGTGACCTTCGTCTCCTTGATGGTGCACATCTACACCATCGGCTACATGCACGACGATCCAGGCTATCAGCGCTTCTTCTGCTACATCGCATTGTTTACCTTCTCCATGCTGATGCTGGTCATGTCCAATAACTTCCTGCAGCTGTTTTTCGGCTGGGAGGCTGTAGGACTGGTTTCCTACCTGCTGATTGGTTTCTGGTTCAAGCGCGAAACGGCAATCTACGCCAATCTCAAGGCCTTTCTGGTAAACCGCGTAGGTGATCTGGGCTTCCTGCTGGGTATCGCTGCCATACTGATGTATTTCAACACGCTCGATTACGCCCAGGTATTCGGCGCGGCACCGCAACTGGCCGGTGAGAGCATAGAACTGATTGCCGGCCATGAATGGTCGTTGATGACTGTGATCTGCATTCTGCTGTTCATTGGCGCCATGGGCAAATCGGCGCAGGTGCCGCTGCATGTCTGGTTACCAGACTCCATGGAAGGCCCGACACCTATTTCAGCCCTGATACACGCAGCCACCATGGTCACGGCGGGTATTTTCATGGTAGCCCGCATGTCGCCTTTGTTCGAGTTCTCTGAAACAGCACTCACCGTCGTGCTGTTGATTGGGGCGACCACGGCGCTCTTCATGGGCCTGCTCGGCATCGTGCAGAATGACATCAAGCGTGTGGTTGCCTATTCCACACTCTCACAGCTGGGATACATGACAGTGGCGCTCGGAGCCTCAGCCTACGCAGGCGCGCTGTTCCATCTTATGACCCACGCCTTCTTCAAGGCCCTGCTGTTTCTGGCCGCAGGCTCTGTCATCCTTGCCCTGCACCACGAGCAGGACATCCGCAAAATGGGCGGCTTGAGGAAGCATCTTCCCGTCACCTACGCGACCTTCCTGATAGGTACGCTGGCGTTAATTGGCTTCCCCGGCTTCGCGGGTTTCTTCTCCAAGGATGCCATCCTGGAGGCGGTACATGCCTCACAGCTGGCGGGCGCGGGTATCGCCTATGTAGCGATTCTGGTAGGTGTATTCATTACTGCGCTATACAGCTTCCGCCTGCTGTTTCTGGTATTCCATGGCGAATCACGCCTTGACACGCACACGCGCGAACATGTGCATGAGAGCCCGGCTGTAGTAATCCTGCCGCTGATCGCGCTTGCCATCCCGTCAGTCATCATCGGCGCCATCTACCTGGGCCCGATGCTGTTCGGAGAGTTTTTCGGCGAATCACTTTTTGTATTGCCCCAGCATGACGTGCTGAAACAGATCGGTGCCGACTACCATGGCGTGCTGGCCTTTACGCTGCATGCCCTGACCCAGCCACCTGTCTGGCTGGCCTTCGCTGGCATAGCAGTGGCCTGGTTTCTCTACCTGAAGCGACCCGATCTGCCAGACAGGATCAAGCAGCGTTTTTCCATGCTGTATCGGGTGCTGGACAACAAGTATGGGTTCGACGACTTTAACGACACCGTTTTCGCAGGGGGAGGGCGTTGGTTTGGCCGTCTGCTCTGGCAGACCGGCGATGTTACCGTTGTCGATGGCGTCATGGTGAACGGCACGGCGCGTGCCGTCGGCTGGTTCTCTTCGGTAGTGCGCCACGTGCAAACCGGCTATTTGTACCATTATGCCTTTGCCATCATTATCGGGCTGCTGTTGCTGCTCGGCTGGCCACTCTTTATCTAAGGCGGTCATATGTTGGCAGAGTTTCCATTACTAAGCCTGGCCGTCTGGCTGCCCATCCTGGGTGGCTTGCTGGTGCTTGCTACTGCAAGTGAGGCGCGCATACAGTTCACGCGTGTGCTGGCGCTGCTGACCTCACTACTTACCCTTGTTGTCACCCTCCCGCTGTATACGCAGTTCGACGCCACTACGCATGCCATGCAGTTTGTCGAGCAGGCCAACTGGATACCCACATTTGATATTCGTTACCATCTCGGTATTGACGGTATCAGCCTGCCGCTGATACTTCTGACGAGCTTCATCACCGTATTGGTCGTCATAGCAGGCTGGGAGGTCATCAACTACAAGCTGGCCCAGTACATGGCTGCCTTCCTGATCATGGAAGGGCTGATGATCGGTGTCTTCGCTGCCCTGGATGCCATCCTGTTTTATGTTTTCTGGGAAGCTATGCTGATACCGATGTTTCTGATCATTGGTATCTGGGGCGGGCCCAAGCGGGTGTATGCCTCGATCAAGTTCTTTTTATATACCTTTCTCGGCTCGGTACTGATGTTGGTAGCATTCCTGTACCTGTACTTTGCCGGGGGCAGTTTCGGCATACTGGATATGCACCAGCTGCAGATCGGCATGACTGCACAGACCCTCATTTTCATAGCCTTCCTGGTTGCCTTTGCGGTCAAGGTGCCCATGTGGCCGGTGCATACCTGGCTACCGGACGCCCACGTCGAGGCACCTACCGGCGGATCGGTAGTACTTGCCGCCATCATGCTGAAGATGGGCGCCTACGGTTTTCTGCGCTTCAGCCTGCCGATTACACCCGACGCCAGCCGGGAACTGGACTGGTTCATGATCCTGCTGTCCCTGATTGCCATTGTCTATATTGGTTTTGTCGCACTGGCACAGAAGGATATGAAAAAACTCATTGCCTACTCATCCATCTCCCACATGGGGTTTGTGACGCTGGGTTTCTTTATCGCCTTCGATATCCTGCAACGCACGGGCTCCACACAAGGGGCCATCATGGGCCTGGAAGGTGCGCTGGTGCAGATGATATCGCACGGGTTTGTTTCAGGCGCGCTGTTCCTCTGCGTAGGCGTATTGTACGACCGTATGCACAGCCGTGAGATCAGTGCTTATGGCGGCGTGGCCAACACCATGCCGGTCTTCGCCTCGCTGATGGTGCTGTTTGCGCTGGCCAACGCAGGGCTGCCTGGCACCTCGGGTTTTGTCGGCGAATTTATGGTGATACTCAGCGCATTCAAGGCAAACTTCTGGTACGCACTGCTCGCCGGTCTGACGCTGGTTCTGGGTGCGGCCTATACCCTGTGGATGGTCAAGCGTGTTATTTTCGGCGAGATAGCCAATGACGGTGTAGCAGGGCTCAAGGATATTAATGCCCGCGAGGCGCTGGTACTCGGTGTGCTGGCTGGCGCCGTACTGCTGGTAGGCATCTGGCCTGCGCCACTGCTGGACATCATGCATCCCACGATGCAGAACCTGCTGCAACTCATGATGCATTCGAAACTGTAGAGGCACATCGGTCATGCCATTCACTGCCCCTGATTTCGCACCCGCCATCCCCGAGATGTTCGTCCTCGGCATGGCCAGCATCATTCTGGTGATCGATGCCTTTCTGTCCGAGCGTAACCGCATGGTCACCTATGTGCTGGCCCAGCTGACGCTGATTGTTGCCGCCCTGTTGACCCTTGGCCAGGCCAGTAGCGAATCAACACTGACATTCAGTGGGATGTTTATCAGCGACGGTATGTCCGTGGTACTTAAGCTCTTCATTTATCTTATTACGTTCGTCGTATTTATCTACTCACGTGACTATCTGAAATCACGCCAGCTTTATCAGGGCGAGTACTTTGTGCTGGCGCTGTTTGCCACCCTCGGCATGATGGTGCTGGTATCCGCCCACAGCCTGCTCACCCTCTACCTTGGCCTGGAGCTGCTTTCACTGTCGCTCTACACCATGGTGGCGCTGCAACGTGACTCCGTAGTCGCCTCGGAAGCAGCGATGAAGTACTTCGTGCTGGGCGCGCTCGCCTCAGGCATCCTGCTCTATGGAATGTCGATGTTGTACGGTGTCAGCGGCAGCCTTGATATCGCTGCCATCAACGCACTGCTCAGCGAACAGGATCCGGCAAAACCTTCCATCGTGCTGGTATTCGCCCTGGTGTTTGTACTGGTCGGGTTGCTGTTCAAGCTTGGTGCTGTACCTTTCCATATGTGGGTGCCGGATGTCTATCACGGTGCACCGACGTCGGTGACGCTATTCATAGGCACAGCGCCCAAAATTGCCGCCTTCGCCATGCTGATGCGGCTGCTGGTGGATGGCCTGGGTGAGCTGCATACCCAGTGGCAGGATATGCTGATTATCGTGGCCGTGCTCACCATTGCTGCCGGCAACATCATTGCAATTGCGCAAACCAACATCAAGCGCATGCTGGCGTACTCCACCATCGCGCATGTCGGCTTTCTGTTGCTGGGGATACTGAGCGGTACGCTGAACGGCTACTCTGCATCGATGTTTTATGTCATAGTTTATGCGCTTATGAGCATGGGTGGCTTCGGCATGATCATTCTGCTTTCACGTGCAGGTTTTGAGGCGGATAAACTCGATGATTTCAAGGCCCTCAACCAGCGCAGCCCATGGTTCGCGTTCATGATGCTCATCCTGATGTTTTCGATGGCGGGGGTGCCACCCACCGTCGGATTTTATGCCAAGCTGGCGGTGCTGCAGGCAGTGGTCGATGCTGACCTGCTGTGGCTGGCCGTGGTTGCCGTGATATTCTCGGTCATTGGTGCCTACTACTACCTGCGCATCATCAAGCTGATGTACTTTGATCAGTCCGATGACATGACACCCGTAGTGGCTGGCTTAGACATGCGTGTAGCCATGAGCCTGAATGGGCTCGCCATACTTGGGCTGGGACTGTTCCCCGGCAGCTTGCTGGCGCTCTGCATTACGGTATTTAATCCCTGATGGCAGCCAGCACTGCATTCATCTGGGTATTGCTGCTACTGGCGGTGGTTGCAGCCAATCTGCCGTGGTTGAGCGAACGCGTATTCTTTATGTTCACACCCAAAAATGGCGTCAAAAGTCCCTGGATGCGTCTGCTCGAGTGGCTTGCACTGTATTTCGCAGTGGGGTTTATAGCCATGGGGCTGGAGCTAAAGCTTACCGGAAAACACCATGGCCAGACATGGGAGTTCTACGCCATCAACTTCTTTGTATTCCTGGTGCTTGCACTGCCTGGCTTCATCTACCGCTACGACCTCAAGGCACATTTTGACAAGCGCCGCTGAACCCCGGCTCAGCCTGCGCGCTCGACATACTCGCCACTCCCGGTATTGACCTTGATGCGGTCACCTACATCGACGAACTGCGGCACCAGTACGTTCAGCCCCGTCTCAAGTTTCGCATGCTTATAAGAACTGGTTGCGCTCTGGCCCTTGACCACGGGATCCGCCTCGACCACCTGCAGGATGACATTGGGTGGCAGCTCTATGGAGACCAACCGCTCGTTATAAAGCCTGACCTGCACCTCGGTGGAGGGCAGCAAGTATCCGACTTGCTGCCCCATGAATTCCATGGGCACACTGATCTGCTCAAAACTCTCATTGTCCATAAACACCAGCACGTCATTTTCTTCGTAGGAATACGCCATTTTGCGGGCCTCCAGATCAACCTCGTCCACCTTATCCTCGGCGCGAAACCGCTCATTCAGCTTTGTACCTGCCTCAATGTCCTTCATCTCCACTTGAGCGAAGGCTCCACCCTTGCCGGGCTTGACGTGCTCAACGCGTGACACGCGCCAGAGTCGGCCCTGATAGTCGAGCAAGGTATTAGGGCGGACAGAGGAGGCGGCGATCTTCATGCTTTAATTCCAAGTGTTAGAGTGCGATGATTATAGGCTGCAATTGTCGGCGCCGTAATGGTCTTTGCGGTGTGTTCACCTGATACGTGCCGTTTGGCGATCAGCACGGGTTATTTTCTGTATTTTACTATAAATTATAAATAGTTATAATAATATTCTAATGTTATTTATGGGTAGTAATACGCGTGGAATCTGGCCCCCGGCCTGAGCCTGCCGCCGCCATGGCAAACACACCCACTGCCTTCGATGCGCGCGCATTTCTCAAGAGCGTCACCAACAGGCCCGGCGTCTACCGCATGCTCGATGCTAGCGGCGGGGTATTGTATGTAGGTAAGGCACGCAATCTTAAACAGCGCCTCACCAGCTATTTTCGCAGCCAAGCCGTAACGCCGCATACTGCAAAAACCCAGGCCATGGTGGCACACATACAAGGCATAGAGATCACCGTTACCCACACGGAGACCGAAGCACTGATACTGGAAAGCACCCTCATCAAGTCGCTCAAGCCACGTTACAACATCCTGCTGCGTGACGACAAAAGCTACCCGTACATATTTCTCTCCGACAAGCATGAATACCCGCGCCTCGCATTGCACCGGGGTGCGCGGCGTGCAGCGGGGCGTTATTTTGGCCCTTATCCCAGTGCGCTTGGCGCGAGAGAGAGTCTGCATTTGCTGCAAAAGCTGTTTCAGGTGCGCCAGTGTGAGGACAGCTTCTACCGCAATCGTTCACGACCCTGCCTGCAACACCAGATCAAGCGCTGCACCGGCCCCTGCGTCGGTCTGATAAGTAAAGAGGACTATGCCGAGGACGTGCGCCACACAACCATGTTTCTGCAAGGCAAAAACCACGAGGTCATCAGCGAACTGGCAACACGCATGGAAGCAGCCGCGACCCGGATGGAGTTTGAGCAGGCGGCACACTACCGCGACCAGATTACTCATCTGAAACAGGTACAGGAGCATCAGTATGTCAGCGGTGAGAAGGGCGATCTCGATGTGATTGCGGCGTTGGTAAAAAATGGCGTGGGCTGTGTCGAACTGTTTTTTATCCGTGCCGGCCGCGCACTCGGCAACAAGGCCTTTTTCCCGCGTCTGCCTGCGGGCGCCACGGCGGCCGAACTGCTTGCCGCCTTCCTGCCCCAGTATTATCTCGCGGGCGAGACAAGCGCCGGTGACGGGCAACAGATCATCCCCGGCGGCATCATCACGCTACCGGCCGTGGAGGACGCAGATCTCGTGCAGCAGGCCCTGAGCGCCCGTTCCGGGCGACGCGTGACCCTTTCGAGCCGTGTGCGCGGTGAGCGGGCACGCTGGCTGCAGCTGGCCCTCACCAACGCCGAGCAGGCGTTGGCACAACAACTGGCCAGCAAAGGCCACCTGAGCGAACGCTTTGAGGCATTGCGTACCGCCTTGCAGCTCAAACAAACCCCGCAGCGCATCGAATGCTTTGATATCAGCCACACCCAAGGGGAGGCCACCGTGGCTTCCTGCGTTGTGTTTGATGGCCAGGGGCCGCTGAAGTCCGCCTACCGGCGGTTTAACATCGAGGGCATTACCCCCGGTGACGACTACGCCGCCATGCAGCAGGCCCTGCTGCGCCGCTATACACGGCTGGCCCAGGGTGAGGGCACGCCACCTGATATACTGTTTATCGACGGCGGCAAAGGACATCTGGCCGAGGCCGTGAATGTACTCAAGGAGCTCCAGATCACCGACGTGACGGTTGTGGGCGTAGCCAAGGGGGAGGGGCGCAAGCCCGGGCTGGAATCCCTGCTGCTGCCCAACCGGCGCACCCCACTGCGGCTGGCCCCCGATGCACCGGCCCTGCACCTGATTCAGCAACTGCGTGATGAGGCGCACCGCTTTGCCATCACCGGTCATCGCCAGCAGCGGGGCAAAACGCGCACCACCTCGGCGCTGGAGGGGATACCCGGCATAGGCCCACGCCGGCGGCGCGTGCTGCTGAGCCAGTTCGGCGGGCTGCAAGGGCTGGCCCGGGCAGGTGTAGATGACCTCAGCCACGTGCCCGGCATCAGCAAGCAACTGGCACAAAAAATCTATGACGTATTCCACTGAGGTGTGATGTGAACCTGCCCAATATTCTGACCTTCATGCGCATCGGCCTGATACCGGTATTCGTACTGGTCTTTTACCTGCCCTTTGAAGGCGCCCGCATGGTAAGCGCGGCCATTTTTGCCCTGGCGGCCATCACGGATATCCTCGACGGCTACCTCGCACGCAGGCTGGGGCAGATATCGGCCCTCGGTACCTTCCTCGACCCGGTAGCAGACAAGCTCATGGTCGCGGTCGCCCTCATCCTGCTGGTGCAGACCGACCCCACCCCCTGGCTCGCCATTCCCGCTGCTGTCATCATCGGCCGTGAGATCGCCATTTCTGCCCTGCGGGAGTGGATGGCCGAACTGGGTCAGCGTACCTCCGTTGCGGTATCGATGATAGGGAAACTCAAGACCATCGCCCAGATGCTGGCCTTGGTGTTACTACTCTACCGTAGCCCCCTGGCAGGGCTTCCTGTCTACCCGGCAGGGCTGGTGTTGCTGTATCTGGCAGCAGGGCTGACCCTCTGGTCCATGCTGGTCTATTTGCATGCGGCCTGGCGCAGCCTGAAAGCAGGCTGATCGCTACCTTTTCTTGACAGCAGGTGCACGCCGGTTACAATAGCGAGCTTCATTGACGCGGGAATAGCTCAGTGGTAGAGCACAACCTTGCCAAGGTTGGGGTCGCGAGTTCGAATCTCGTTTCCCGCTCCATGATTTGATGGTTTACAGGCCTTACTCTGCCTGGAACACGTCACGGCTGGGTGGCAGAGTGGTCATGCAGCGGCCTGCAAAGCCGCGTACGCCGGTTCGATTCCGACCTCAGCCTCCAACTTCCTCGGTGCACGCAGTTCCCCTTCAAGCCATGGTCCAGGTAGCCAGCGTAGTCAGGCGCTGGTCTGCCCATCCGGCAGGCGATCCTGTACAGTTGTATACTGCTCACCATAAAGCCCGGGTGGCGAAATTGGTAGACGCAAGGGACTTAAAATCCCTCGGCCTTACGGCTGTGCCGGTTCGACCCCGGCCCCGGGCACCAGCCAAAACAATTAGTTACTGATCTTTTGTCAGGCACCTTGAAACGAAACACAAACTGCCTGTCCACCACTGAAACCGACGCGATGCGTTTGAATAAGTAACCGGGTCACGGCACGATGAAGAAACGATTGCCCACAGACGAAGTCATCACCACGCTGCTCCGCGAGATCGGGATGGACGCGCAAGAGATCGCCCAGCGCAAGGCATTCCTGGAGTTCGAGCAGACCGATGTCAAACTGCTCACGGAGCTGTACCCACGTCTACAAAATGCGTCGCAGCGGTTCGTGGACGATTTTTACGCCCTGCTGCTCCAGTTCGAGGAAACCCACCACCTCATCTCCGACCCCCATACTATAAAACGCCTGAAACAGTCCCAGGAGGCCTACTTCACCGAGCTGACTGCAGGCCACTATGACTCCGAATATATCCTCAGCCGTCTGCGCGTAGGCGCCACCCATCAGCGCATCGGACTCGAACCCAAATGGTACCTCGGCGCCTACAGAAAGTATCTTACCGGGCTGCTGCCCGAACTGTGGCGCTTGCTTGGCGACGACCCGGACAAGTTTCTCGCCACCTACCACGCGCTGCAGAAGATTGTATTCCTGGACATGGGGATTGCCATTGATACCTATATCCAGGCCGACCGGCGCGCCATCCTCGATCTCAAGCACTACGCCGAAGACATCATTACCAACCTGCCCGTTGGGTTGATCGTGCTAGACAACGCCCTCAAGGTACAAAGCGTCAATCGCTCCTTCCGCGAGATATCCGGACTGAAGGACGGGGAGGACGTCTCCGGGCGCGAACTCGAAGACATCCTGCCACTGCCCGGCTTGCGCCAACAGGCGCAAGCCGTCCTCGCCGGCAGGATGGCCTTGCACGGCATTGATGGCGTGCTGGGCAAAAAACAGCTGCACCTCACCATCACGGGAATCCAGCTTGCAGAAGCGGCACGCCTGCTGGTGGTCGTGGAGGACTTCACCGAGCACAAACAGACAGAGGATATGCTCGCGCGCCTGGGCCGCATTCTCGATAGCTCCTCCAACGAGATTTACGTCTTCGATGCCGACACGCTGAATTTTCTGCAAGTCAACCAAGGGGCACTGCGCAATCTCGGCTATACCATGGAGGAAATGAAAGCACATACACCGCTGGATATCAAACCACTGCTCACTCGGCAAAACTTTGAGGATCTGGTTACGCCGCTGCGCCAGGGGATATCCGACCTGACAATGTTTGAGACCATGCACAAGCGCAAAGATGGCAGCCTATATCCGGTCGAGGTAAGAATACATTTCGCCCGCAACGAAACCCGACCGGTATTTGCAGCCCTCATCCAGGACATCACGGCGCGCAGGCGGGCCGAAGAGGAGTTGCGCCTTGCCGCCGTGGTATTCGAGCAAAGCATCGATGCCGTGGTCATCACGGACACGGAGCGGCGCGTCATCACCGCGAATCAGGCCTTCACGCGGATGACGGGTTATGCGCCCGAAGCAGTGATCGGGAACACGTTAAGCATCCTGAGATCCGGACGGCATGATACGGCCTTCTTCCGTGCGATATGGGAACACGTTACCAAAGATGGCCACTGGCAAGGGGAAGTCTGGAACCGGCGCAAATCGGGCGAGATTCATCCCGTGTGGATGTCGCTTGCCGCCGTGCGCAATGAAAAAGGGGTGGTCACCCACTACATCGGCATCATGAGCGATATCGCCGAACGCAAGGATCAGGAGGCGCGCATCGAGCATCTCGCCTTCTACGACCCGCTGACCGGGCTGCCCAACCGGGCGCTGTTCATGGATCGCCTGAATCAGACTTTGGCCAATGCCGAACGGCACGGGCAGCGGGTGGCTATCCTGTTTATGGATCTCAACCGCTTCAAGGAGATCAACGACACCATGGGGCACGATGCCGGCGACCTAGTGCTGACCGAGGTCGCGCGGCGCTTCCAGGGGGTGCTGCGCCAGGCAGACACGCTTACTCGCTTTGGCGGCGATGAGTTCGTCATCATTGCCGGTGAATCCGATCAGTCTTCCACCGTCCAAATCGCCGAACGTTTGCAGCAAGCGCTTGGTGATCCCTTTACGTTGAGGGGGCAGTCTTTTTCGGTGGGGACGAGCATCGGCATCGCCTTCTATCCTGAGGATGGAAAGTCGTCCGATGACCTGCTTAAACTGGCCGACATTGCCATGTACCGCGCCAAGGCAGCAGGCGGCGGCTACCGCTTCTATCAGCCGGAGATGAGCGCGGGACTGGCCGAGCGCATGGAGCTTGCCCAGCGGCTGGGCCGCGCCCTGAAGGCTGGGCAGTTACAGCTCTATTACCAGCCGATAGTGAATCTGCAAACAAAAGCCATCTCCAGTGCCGAGGCCTTGTTGCGCTGGAATGATCCCGAATGGGGCTGGGTGAGCCCGGCGAAATTCATCCCGGTTGCCGAAGAGCGGCGCATGATGGGGGTGCTCGGAGAGTGGGTGCTGAAGGAGGCATGCCGCCAGTTGAAGGCCTGGCAAGAGACCGGCCTGAGTTTCCCCGGGCAGCTCGCCGTCAATAAAGCCGTCCGGGAGACCGGCCTGAATTCCCCCGGACGGCTCGCCATCAATATCGCCGCACAACAGCTTGAAGAGGCCGAGTTTGTCAGCAAGACAAGGGTCATCGTGCGTGCGGCGGGGCTGACACCAAATTGTCTTGCGCTGGAACTCACAGAGAGTGGGCTGATGGAAAATCCGGAGCGGGCAATCGGGATGATGGGGGCTCTGAAGACGGCGGGATTTTCGCTCTCAATAGACGATTTCGGCACCGGCCACTCGTCGCTTATGTATCTCAAACACCTCCCGGTGGACAAGCTCAAGATTGACATGTCTTTTGTGCGCGACATGATAAAGGACAGCAATGATTACACCATCGTTGCCACCATCATCGCCATGGCACGCGCCCTCGGCCTCAGGACGGTTGCCGAAGGAGTGGAGGAAGAGGCGCAAATGCAAAGCCTGCTGGCGCTGGGTTGCGATGAGGCGCAGGGCTATTACTTTGGTCACCCCGAACCGGCTGAGGTTTTTGCGCAGAAATGGCTTAAACCCACCGCCTCCGGATGATTGGGGTGCCGGCGCAGCGGGCAGACAAGCGGGTGAGCGTCGGCATGTTTGGGTTTGAAGGATTTTCCGTCTTATTTCCAAGCTGTCCAGAAGCTGCTTAACTGGATGGGTTACCCCTCAATCACGGTAACGCCAGCAAGGAGCCCTGTTCAATGTGCTTTTCGGCAACGGTAAGCTTTATCGCTGGAGCTTCTTTGTCCATACTTGGTGTGGCAACTGTAACCAAGGTGGAGCGAAAGAGGGAGATCCCGCTTGCGCTAATCCCACTTTTATTCGGGGTTCAGCAAATCATCGAGGGTATGCTATGGCTCGCATTTCGATTCGACGCTCCCTTGCTCAATGTGAGCATGACATATGCGTTTACGCTGTTTTCGCACGTTTTGTGGCCCATATTAGTGCCTTTCTCCATCGGGTTGGTGGAAAATGTGGCTTGGCGTAAAAAAGTGATACGGGTATTCCAGTTCATCGGGGTCGCAGTCGGCTTATACCTGCTTTACATGATCGCCAGATATCCCGTCACCTCGAATGCTGCTGAGCACATTGTTTATGTTTCACTGCATTTTTATACTGTTCCGGTGATGGTTCTTTACCTGGCGGCCACGTGCGTTGGCTCGTTCTTTTCGAGCCACAGGATAGTAAATGTCTTCGGGGTTCTGGCGCTGCTTCTTTTTATGGTAGCCTACGAATTCTATACCGTCGCCTTTTTTTCAGTATGGTGTTTTTTTGCTGCGATTTTAAGTGCTGTCATTTACCTGCACTTCAAGCTGAGAAAACAGCACATCCCGGAGGTGATGCCGGGCCGTGCGTGAGCACCAAAACAAATCTGAGCGGTGTAAGGGCAGGGTCACCCCAATGGATCACTCGGTTACTCGGGGTTCATAACGGAAGGTGACAGGGGTTCACTAGCGTAACGTCTACAGTAATCACTGTAACCAGCACGCATGCTTGGACGAAAGCCAGCGGTACCAGAAGGCATATATGAAAAAATTTATCCAGGAAATGGAACGTACTGTGGCAGAATTGGCGGCGCCCGGCAAAGGGATACTCGCCGCTGACGAAAGTACTGGCACCATCGAGAAACGCTTCAAGAGCGTGAGTGTGCCCTGCACCGAGGATAGTCGGCGCGATTACCGTGAAATACTATTTACCACTCACGGGCTTGGCGAATTCATAGGCGGTGTGATTCTGTTCGAGGAAACCCTGAAACAAACGAACGCTACGGGTGTACCGTTACCGCAACTGCTCACGGAGCAGGGCATAGTCCCCGGCATTAAAGTGGATAAAGGCACAGTAGCATTGCCGGAGTTTTCCGGCGAGAAAGTCACCCAGGGACTTGACGGTCTGGCGGATCGACTCGCAGAGTACAGGAAATTCGGCGCTCGTTTTGCAAAGTGGCGTGCGGTGATTCCCATCGGCGTCGGTATTCCCACGCCGGAGGGGATCGCCGCGAACGCGGTGGCACTGGCACGCTATGCCGCAGTTTGTCAGGCACAGGGTCTGGTGCCGATCGTGGAGCCTGAGGTTTTGATGGATGGCAACCACGACATCGCGACCTGCGCACGAATCAGTGAGGAGGTGTTGCACACCGTGTTCCATGCACTTCACCAACAGCGCATCACGCTGGAACTCATGCTACTCAAACCCAACATGGTCGTACCCGGTGTCGATTGCGCGAAGCAGGCCACGCCTGACGACGTCGCGACCGCAACACTGGCTTGCCTGCGGCGCACGGTGCCGGCGGCAATGCCGAGCATCAATTTTCTCTCCGGCGGCCAAAGCGAGCAAATGGCCACTGCCAATCTCAATGCCATGAATATCGGCACGGTGAAGCAACCTTGGGTCTTGAGCTTTTCCTATGGACGCGCCCTGCAGGCACCAGCACTGGCAGCCTGGCACGGGGATGCGAAGAACCGCGACCTCGTGCAGCAGGCGCTGTATAAACGCGCGCGCCTGAACAGCGCCGCCCGCCAAGGCCGTTACACCGCCGCAATGGAGCAAGAGCCGACTGCGGCGTAGTAGCCGGGAGCGGTTCTGTCTGACGCAAGACGCTCGCATTGATGGATAAGCAGTGTACCCATCATATAAAGTACGTTCAGCCCGCTACCCCTATAACAAATCTTGCGCCGTCTGCCATGTCATGGCGTAGATGGGTACTACGCGGCGTATTACGGCGTGCAGTATGTGTTTACTGAGCTTTCATCCCGCCGCCCATCTTGCTGTCACCCACATCCCGACCCATCATTCCTCCGCCCATCATTCCTCCGCCCATCATTCCCTGCATCATACGCATGTTGTCCTGCACCATCTTCGAATGTTCTTGCATAAGTTTATCGCGTTCCTTGGCATCGCTGGACTGCATGATTTTATGCATCTGTTCATGCATCCTGAGCATACTTTCCTGCATCCTGCCCATCTGCATCTGTTGGTTCTGATCTGTCATGGCAGGTGCGGGTTTTTTATCGTTGTCGGGGTGATGTCCCTCATCTGACCATGCAAGGGGCGGGAATAGCAGCAGGGCAGCCAGTACCGCAATAATACGTGATTTCTCCATGATTAAGTCTCCACCTTGAGGTTGATCGAAAGACTGCTTCGCTACGGGCCAATTGCCCACTCGCAAACGCCACATAATCCATTGCCAGTGATTCATTCTAGGCCAGTACACCCACATCGTCCATGGCTCATCGCGCGACATAAGTTTACGGCCCAACACAACATTGGCCAATACGGGCACTCCGAAAGCAGTCGGGGGTGGGGCGGGGTGGTATTTTCTCTGCAAATACCTTGGCGGCCACGCTACACTACAGGTTTTCAGGGGTTCCCTTGCTATCCTTGTAATTAGCACGGCAGGTTGGGCTGAACTAGTGAAGCCCAACATCAGCCAAGGATAAATAAAGCAAGCAATAGCGACAGCGTACGTTACGCAACGTGCCGTACATCGGTATAATGACTCCTAGAACGCTGCGTCCGCAGCGAAACCCGTGGAGTGCGCACCAATGCTTCAGGACACTATCAGCAGAATCGAAAACAGAATCCGACAGGCCACACTGGCGCATGAAGGCAGCAGGGAAGACCTTCTAAAACTGGTCGCCGATCTTAAAAGCGAGATCACGGAGCTTTCGAAAACACACCCTGAGCAGGCTGAAAGTATTGCGGGGTTTGCTGATATTTCTTCACACGAGGCCGTAAGGGAGGTGCGTAATCCGCATCTGTCCAAGCTATCCACCGATGGCTTGATGGCCTCTGTGCGTGAATTCGAGCAATCGCACCCGCGCCTGGTGAGTATCGCCAACACCATCAGCAACACCTTGTCCAACATGGGCATCTAGGGCATGCCTGCAATCGGTATACTCCTTTGTGCGGGGGCTTTTACGGATCACGCTCTCACCGGTTGAGGCCTATTTGCCGCGTCCGCCAGTCAATGCCGACGAGGAAAAAACACGCTCCGTAATTGCATCACGCGAGTCCCTAGATGAGGAGATCGAAAAAAATGCACGCCTGAATCGCAACTATTTACTGCTGGTAATCTTTTCAACGGTCGTAGCTGCGATCGGATTGATAGAAGATAATGTCGCCGTGCTCATTGGTGCGGGCGATACCCCACCTGATCAGGCGTTCCCACTCACCAACGCGGCCGGGCTGGGGCTGGCCATCGGTATGTCAATCCTGATTGGCGTGCTGTCTTCCTCAAGCATCTATAGCCATGAGCTGCTGTCACGCACGGCTGTGGGCCTGGATTCTATCGCGCTCGCACTGGCATCAGGAGCCGCCGCTGTGTTGTCACTCACAACCGGCCTGCCTTCTGTGCTGGCATATTGCTGGCAGTGAACGTGGTCTGCGTAAATCTGGTGGCAAAGATCGTTTTCTGGCGCAGGGATTGCGACCCCGCACCTGGGTGGAGAAGGCGAAGGCGCACCAGTCTACCAGGGCCTATATTGTGATCTGGATTATTTCCCTCGTGATACTGGTAGTGCTGATTTATGTCCGCAGGCCGGGTGGGTAGCAGCGCGAAAGGGAAGGTGATCAAATGTACTACGTATGGCCGTCACGCAATGATGACTGCCTTTTCAATGAAAAACACCCTGGAGGACATGCAAACACCTCCTATCACATGATGGCCGCGCTGCGGTATTGCGGATCTATCCAGCAGCGTGGTAATTTCTCGTCGGAAGGAAATACGAGATCACTCTTGTCAAATAATTCTGGCTCTGGCATTTCTTCACCGGCGTGAAAGCGTCCACGTAACGACGATTTGCACGGATCGAAGAGAGCATCCACATCGATAATCTCTACCATATCGCATGTTTTTTTGTGCTTTAAGAACATGATGTTTTCCTTGATTAAGCTGAAATCAGATGCACTTCAAAACGCTGGTATAAATCCTACACCATTTTTGCGTCATTTGCGCTCATACCTGTTTACACATGCATGAGCGGTGCCTCATCCATGAGTGCCACTTGCTCGCGCAACTCCAGAATACGATCCTGCCAGTAGCGCTGGGTATTGAACCAGGGGAAGGCCACGGGAAAGGCGGGGTCGTCCCAGCGCCGCGCCAGCCATGCCGCATAATGGATCAGGCGCAGTGTGCGCAAGGCCTCAAGCAGATGCAGCTCGCGGAGATCAAATTCGCTGAAACCCTCGTAGCCGGCCAGCACGTCAGCGAGTTGGCGCTGCATCGAGGCGCGATCACCGGAAAGCAGCATCCACAAATCCTGCACGGCGGGCCCCATGCGGCTGTCATCAAAATCGACGAAATGCGGTCCGTCAGCCGCCCACAGTACGTTGCCCGCATAGCAGTCACCATGCAGCCGTAAATACTCTAGTTTGCCCGCACGCTCGTAACAGCGGCGCACACCCTCCAACGCCTGTTCTATGATGCTTTGCCAGGCAGCCATAAGATCATCGGGTATAAACGCCTGTGACAGCAGATAGTCGCGTGGCTCTTCGCCAAAGCTCACAATATCCAGGGTGGGTCGAGCCTGAAATGGCCGCACACGGCCGACCGCATGTATACGCCCGATGAAGCGCCCCATCCATTCCAAGGTGGTTCCATCATCGAACTCCGGCGCGCGGCCACTTTGTCGCGGATAGACGGCAAAACGAAAGTCGCCGAAGTTGTGCAGCGTCTTGCCGTCGGCCAGCGCCAGCGGTGCGACAACGGGAATCTCGTGCCCGGTGAGCTCCTGCACGAAGGCGTGTTCTTCGAGGATGGCGGCATCCGTCCAGCGCTCGGGGCGGTAGAATTTCGCCACCCGCGTAACCCCGTCCTCCATCCCCACCTGATAAACACGATTTTCATAGCTGTTCAGTGCGAGAAGACGGCCGTCACCTCTGAAGCCGACACTCTCCAGCGCATCCAGCACGCAATCCGGGGTCAGGCCGGAGTAGGGTGCTGCTTTGCCAATCTCCATGGGTGCGTTGCCTTGGCCGCATGAGCAGCAGCTAAATACAGCCCCACATTGTACGCCTTATACCCCTGCGACTGTCGTTTGATCCGCACTTCGCCTGCACCTGCACGGCATAGCAAGATGCTTGAGGAGATACGTCACGCTCGCAGAACGCACCGGTTACCCGCCTGTTGGCCATTTTTTATTAGGGGCTGCTAACTTCCTTAAATACCTATATATTATGCAAACCTACGGTCAAAACTGACGCATCTCTTTAGGATTCTTTAGGAGATAACATGCCTAGCGGAATTGAAGCGGCCCTTGTTAAGCCAATTGTTGATGCCTTCCTAGCGCTTTATAAAAACTCTAAAGGTACAAAACTTAAACATACAGCAGAGGCTGCGCTGTCAGAGGCCATTCGGGAGTTGTTATCTGTACCAACTGATCTGCATTCTACTGAAGCAAAAATTGCAGTTGCCAAAGCAGCAGGAATTATCAATGCTGATCTCATTTTAGCTGAGGAATTAATATCTAAGCATAAGCTTGCAGCGCGCAATGATGCTGCAAAAAGAAATGTGAGGCCAGTTCGTAAAAGAACAGTTCCCAGAAGAAAGCAGGCGCCAAAAAAGTAAGTCTAAATATAATTCAGGTATAACCCCCCTCAGGTCACTATCTCGCTAGCGGTGTAGCTGCACCCGCCAAGCGCAATCATCCGCTATTCCCGAGACCCACCTATCGTAGGGCCGAAAACCCTGATCCTACGTCGTTCTCTGCGCATGACCTTGGGCTGCTGTTCTCTAGAGTTGGGGAGAGGGTAAGGTAGCGGCCTCTGACACAGCAGACCACCAAAAGGCTTAGCGGTGATTTCTCACCTGCTTTATAATTTAACATAATATACATTATGCGAAGTCAATTCAGGACTTCGCGGAACAGTTTCAGACTCTTACCGGGCCATTTCCGCCCTTCTCAAGAGGAACAGTTATGGCTATCAAGTAGTCTCTGAGCCGCCTGAAATGCGCATGGGTTTTTTATTTTGCAGGTTCGAGCTTGGTGACTGTCGGTTTGCCGTCGATATTTTCGGCAATGAAGTTAATCTTGTCGCCCACGCTCACCTGATCAAGCAGTGATCTATCCTGCACGAGGAACACCATGGTCATGGCCGGCATATTGAGGGTGTACAGAGGGCCATGTTCAATCATGATTTTACCTGCGTCAGGATTGATCTTCTTGACCGTGCCTTCTGACATCTTGTCATGACTCATACCTTGCATGTCCACCATGCCTTCGTGCCCATCTGTGCCGTGGCCCGGACCGGCGTATACGGCACCGGACAGGATTAGTGTAGTACTCATCAGCGTAGTTTTAAGCAGCTTCATGTGATTCTCCTTGATATTGCCAGATGTTGATTGTGCCCAGCCCACATGCTCTGTCCCGTAGCGGGGCTGAAAGTTCAGCTTTAAAGCTCTTGCGCCATCTGGGCAGATTTAAACAAGGCGGTAAAGTTGGCAGATGTGGCCTCCTCTACCGCAGATGGAGGTAGCGAGCGCAGACCGGCTATACATTCAGCCACGTGCTTCACGTAAGCGGGTTGGTTGGTTTTGCCGCGATGGGGTACCGGCGCGAGATACGGGGAGTCTGTCTCTATCAGCATGCGGTCCAACGGCATTTTCAGGGCCACATCGCGCAGTTGTTGCGCATTCTTGAAGGTGACGATGCCTGAGAAAGAGATATAGAAGTTGAGGCACAGTGCTTGTTGGGCCATTTCCCAGTCTTCGGTGAAGCAATGCATTACGCCGCCAATCCGCTCGGCGCCTTCCTCCTGGAGAATTCGGATAGTGTCTGCCTTGGCTTCACGGCTGTGTACGATCAATGGCTTGCCCGCGCGCAGCGCCGCCCGGATGTGAGTGCGGAACCGCTCCTGCTGCCAGCCGACATCGCCCTTGCAGTGGAAGTAATCCAGCCCCGTTTCACCGATGGCAACGATCTTGGGATGCTGCGCGAGTTCACACAGTTCATCCACGGATGGTTCGTGGCATTCACGCTCATCGGGATGCACCCCGACTGAGGCATAGATGTAGGGATAGCGTTCTGCGATGGACAGCACAGCGGGAAAAGTCTCAAGATTGACGCAGACGCTCAGCATGCGCTCCACGCCCTGTTGTTGGGCAGCTTGAAGCACATGTTCAAGATCTGCACCCAGCGCGGCAAGATCCAGCCGGTCGAGATGGCAGTGGGAATCAGTCAGCATGCCAGCAGCTTACAAGGTGTGCGTTGCGCGTTCGGCCTGCAACAACCCGCCCAGATAACCCTCAATCTTGTTACGCGTGGCGCCACCATCCATGTCACTGAACTGCACCCCTATCCCTGCAGGGCGATTACCCTGTGCGCCCTTCGGCGTAGACCAGATGATACGTCCTGCGACCGGAATCTTCTCACTCTCATCCATGAGCGTAAGCAGGATGAATACCTCGTCACCCAGTTGATAGGTTTTAGGGGTTGGTATAAACAACCCGCCGTTTTTTATGAATGGCATGTAAGCAGCGTACAGCGAGCCTTTGTCTTTAAGCGACAAAGACATGATGCCTTGTCGGCCCACTGCAGGCACTGCGGGTTTTGTGATCTCCATCATCATATGCTACCTCAACGCGCCGCCACTCCCAACTATAGCTGCAAATGAGCATGGCTACTAACATATGCCACCTAGGCAACAGCTGGTTTTGTGGTCATCGGCGCCCACCCGACCAGAATTTCCTCAAGCAGCACCTGGGAGTTGACCTGCGTCGACAGCAGCCGTAACCCCTCAACTGCGCAGTCGAGGTGCTGATACAGTGTAAACTGCCCGATACGCGCCGCAATACGCTGCAGCCGGTCGCGCATATCCGGATTTCTCAGCCGTGGTGGTTGAGGCACAGATTGCAGACGAATCATGTCGATGATATAGCCATACAGCCACTCCAGCGAGGAGGCCGCCCCCCGCTCCATCCATGCAGCCGCACAGATCACCGGATCACTCTGCCCCTGCTGCATACTCTCCAGATCCTCTAGCAGTGTGATACGTTGTCCGCAAATGTCACCCTGCGCAAGATCAAGTGCCCGGAGCGGAGCACCTCCGGCCAGCGTCAGTAACAGCGCCGCATCAGCTGCCGTATCCAGCCGTTCGCGCAGCCAAGGCAAGGCCTGTTGTGCCGGGGGCGGTGTGATTGTCAATCTCTGACAGCGACTGCGAACCGTGGCTGGCAGCCGACTGGGCCGCTGGGTAATTAAAAGCAGCAGTGTGTACGGAGCAGGCTCTTCCAGGGTTTTGAGCAGGGCATTGGCGGCAGCACCGTTCATGCTGTCGGCGGGTTCTATGACTGCTATTTTGTATCCACCGTGATGGCTCTTGAGCGCAAAGTAGGCATTCAATTCGCGAATCTGGTCGATCAGTATGGCGCGGCCCTCCTCTGCCGGCGCCAGCAGTCGATAGTCCGGATGCGTGCCGGCCTGGAACCAGTGGCAGGCATCACAGACCTGACAGGCCTGGCCTTCGGGGCCGGGCCGGGTACACAACAGCGCCTGGGTAAAAATATCTGCGAAGTGGCGCTTGCCGACTCCTTCGATACCACACATCAGCAACGCATGTGGCAGCCGCAATAGTGACTTGCGTGCCTGCATGTCTGCCCACAGCACCTGCTGCCAGGGCAGTGGTCGCAACGCCTGTGCGACCTTATCCTCAGGCATGCAGAATCCCATCCAGCGCCTGACTGATACACGCCTGCACGACGCTCAACTCCTGTGCGGCATCAATCACGCAGTAGCGGTCACGGTACAACTCGGCCTGGCGCAGATAGTCGGCGCGCACACGCTCGAAAAAGGCCAGCTGTTCGCTCTCGAAGCGATCCAGATTGACATTACGGCGGCCCGCACGCTCCAGCCCCAGTGCAGGTGGTACATCGAGCAGCAGCGTCAAATCTGGTCGCAGCGGCCCCTGCAACCATTCTTCCAGGGCAGCGATACGCTGCTCCGGAATGCCCCGGCCCCCACCCTGATAGGCATAGGTGGCTTCGGTGAAGCGGTCGCACAATACCCATTGCCCGGCATCGAGTGCCGGACGAATCACGCAGGCGAGATGCTCGGCGCGCGCGGCAAACATCAACAGCAGTTCGGTATCCACCGCCATGCCGTCATTGCGGTGGCTGAGCAGTACGTCACGAATCTGCTCACCGAGCGGCGTACCGCCGGGCTCACGTGTGACAACGATATCTTTGTTGGCAGCCAGCAATTGTTGCTTGATGAAGGCGATATTGCTGCTTTTGCCGGCGCCCTCTATGCCTTCCACAGTAATAAATCGAGCCGTCATTCCTGTGCCGCCTTTTTGCGCGCTGCGCCATTGATTTGATATTTGTACACTGCACGATTGTGTTCTGCCAGTGTAGCGGAAAATACATGCCCGCCATCCCCGCGTGCGACGAAGAACAGTGCGTCACCCTCGGCCGGATGAAGCACGGCACGGATAGCGTCCAGCCCCGGCATGGCGATGGGTGTTGGGGGCAAGCCACCGCGGGTATAGGTATTGTAAGGTGTGTCGGCTGTCAGATCACTGCGTCGCAGGTTGCCGTCGAAACTGTCGCCCAACCCATATATGACGGTCGGATCGGTTTGTAACGCCATGCCGATACGCATGCGCCTCACGAATACACCTGCAACCAGTGGTCGTTCACTGGCGAGACCCGTTTCCTTTTCCACGATGGAGGCAAGTATCAGGGCCTCCTCCGGTGTATTCAAGGGCAGGTCTGCACTGCGGCCCTCCCATGCTGCCTGCAGATGTCGCTCCATCGCGCGATACGCGCGCTTCAGAAAATCGGCATCGCTGGCTCCCTTGGGGAAGTGATAGGTATCCGGGTAAAAGCGTCCCTCAGGGTGCTGTCCAGAAAATCCCAGCCGCGACATGACCTCTGCATCCGATAGTCCAGTCAGCGTGTGCTCCAGCTTCTCGTTACGTGCCACGGCCTCCAGCACCTGACGAAAGGTCCAGCCCTCCACCAGCGTGAGGGCATGACCAGTCACCTTGCCCAGCGCCAGCTGCTCCAGCAGTTGCGGCGGCGTCGTACCAGGCTCCAGCACGTACTCGCCCGCCCGCACACTGTGTTGTTTGCTGCCAAGATAGGACAACCAAACAAGATACGGTGCATGTGACAACACCCCGCGTTGTTGCAAATCCTGTGCGATTATCTTCAGTGTCATGCCGACTGCAACTTCATACGTCAGACCCGAACCCTCTATGTTGAGCGGCGTACTTATGAAATTACGGTAGGCCATGCCCCCCGCCACAGCAGCAGCGAGTAACAGCACGAGCAGGGTGGCGCTCAATAATTTCAGAAGTCTGCCTGGCATGATTTCATCATTTCATTCACATAGGCCGCAACACGCTGCGTGAGCGGCCCCGGCGCGTAGTGTACACCATCAAGCTCACGCACCGGCCACACCGCCATGAGGCTGTTGCAGAGAAATATTTCATCGGCCTCACGCAGCTGTTGCAGGCTGAGTGCGGTAATTTCGCAGGCGATGGAATGACGGGCAGCAAGCTCTACAATCGCACCGCGCATGATGCCTGCGATACCGCAGCTGTCGATCTCCGGCGTCCGGAGCCGATTGTGCATCACCACAAACAGATTACTCATGGTGCCTTCGATCACGTGATCTGTGGTGTCGAGCATCAGCCCCTCGGCAATGCCGGCATCCTGCCATTCGTTGCGGGCAAGCACCTGCTCCAGACGATTTAAATGCTTGATACCGGCCAGCGCCGGATTGCGTGCCAGACGGGTATCACACACTCGCGCCCGTACCCCGTGCTGTGCGTTTGCTTCCGGCCAGTCGGGCCATGGATATAACGCGACCAGCCGCGTTGCATGCACCGGCGGCACGGTGCGGTAGCCGCGTGCGCCCTCACCCCGTGTCACAATAATTTTCAGCACAGCATGTACAGCACCGGCACAGACCTGTTCTGCCTCAGCCGCAAGTAATGTATCTGCGGGTGCAGGAATGCCGAGCCTGGCGCACCCCGCGTGCAGCCGCTGCATATGTCTCTGCCACAGCAGCGGCCTGCCCTCGCGCACGGCCAGCGTCTCGAATACGCCATCGCCATAATGCAAGCCGCGATCCTGCGCGCTTACCTGTGCTGCAGGTATGCCATTGACCAGCATCATGGCGCGCCACCCAGTGCGTGCAGCAGGCCGCGCGCCTTGGCGCGCGTCTCTTCCAGCTCCCGTTGTGGATTCGAGTCGGCGACGATACCGGCACCGGCCCGCAGGCTGATGGCGGTATCCGTCTTGACCAGGGTACGTATCAATATATTGAAGTCCATGTCGCCGTTGTGGTTGAGGTAGCCCATGGCGCCGGTGTATGCGCCGCGCGGTGTGCGCTCCAGCTCGGCGATGATCTCCATACAACGCACCTTCGGGCAACCCGTGATGGTGCCGCCGGGAAACATGGCACGCATCACCTCGCCCGGCGTAATGGAGGGACGTAGCCGCCCACGCACAGCAGAGACTATATGATGTACGTGGGCGTAGCTTTCAATGCTCATGAGTTCATCTACCTGCACGCTCCCCGGCACACAGACGCGACCAAGGTCATTGCGCTCCAGATCAATCAGCATGATGTGCTCGGCGCGCTCTTTTGGATGATGCAGCAGCGCGCTGGTGTCCGGCTGGTCCAGCGCGTGATTTTCCCGCCTTGGCTGTGTGCCCGCGATAGGCCGGGTCTCGATGACGCCATCCTGCACCTTGACCAGCCGCTCCGGTGATGAACTGATGATGGCACTGGCCCCATACAGGGCGAGACCTGCGAAGGGCGACGGATTGCAGGCGCGCAGGCGCCGGTAGAGTTGTGCGGCGCTGATGTCCTGCCTGGCCTCACCCTGCCATGCGCGCGACAGATTCACCTGAAACACATCGCCTTCGCGGATATACTCCAGAATGCAGGCAACACCCTCCAAAAACTCCTGCGGCGCATCTTCCTGCAATGCGATTACCGGTGCTGCGACCTCAGCTATCTCACTCGCCGCAAGCGTGGCGATATCCTCGCGCATCTGCGCCAACAAACCCTCACCACCCTGCTCTGCAATCAGGTGAACACTTTGACTGTGGTGATCACGGATGATTGCTGCCGGGATACGCGTGGCGTAGGCCACGGGCAGGCCGGTTTCGCCTTCAGGCAGACACAAACCCGGCTCTATCTGGGCGGCCAACTCATACCCCAGATAAACAAACCAGCCACCGCGGAACGGCAACGCGCGCTCAGTGTGATCCTCTGAACTGTGTTCCGCACCCCACCAGCGATCCAGTTGCGCGAGAAAATCCACGCCCTCCACCGCCATGCCGCGCAGCGTGGTCAGGGTTGTCAACTCCAGGGTGGCACCGGGGAAGGCGAACAGGATGTCGAAGCGCGCGGAGGCCGTGCCATGCACCACGCTCTCCAGCAAACTGGGGTAGCGTGCCGGTTGGGCAGCATGCAGCGCCAACAGGTCACAATCGCCCTCGAGCAGGTAATGCGCGGCCATCCCGTACCCGGCCGTTGCCGTGTCAGCGCGGGCGGCTGAACACCAGCGTACAGTTGGTGCCGCCAAAGCCGAAGGAGTTCGACAATACAACATCAACCTTCATCTGGCGCGCAGTGTCTGGTACATAGTCCAGATCGCATGCCGGATCGGGCGTGAGCAGATTGATGGTGGGCGGCGCAACCTGGTCGCGCAGCGCCAACACACTGAACACAGCCTCGATGCCACCGGCCGCACCCAGCAAATGTCCGGTCATGGACTTGGTGGAACTGATCGCAAGCTTGCGGGCGTGATCGCCAAAGGCACTCTTGATGGCCAGTGTTTCGGCCTTGTCACCGGCCGGTGTCGAGGTACCGTGGGCGTTTACGTAGTCGACTGCTGCAGGCGCAACAGCGGCGTTGCGCAACGCGGACTGCATGCAACGTTTGGCGCCCTCGCCACCCTCGGCCGGCAGCGTCATATGGTAGCCGTCACCGCTCATGCCATACCCGCCCAGCTCCGCATAGATTCTGGCACCACGGCGCCTGGCATGCTCATATTCTTCCAGCACCAGCACACCGGCGCCGTCTCCCAACACAAACCCATCACGATCCCTGTCCCACGGACGGCTGGCGGTCACCGGATCATCGTTGCGTTGCGACAATGCCCGTGCCGAGCAAAAGCCACCCAGCCCGGTGGGTGAGGTCGCCATCTCGGCACCGCCCGCGACCATGACGTCGGCATCGCCGTATTCGATGATGCGGCCAGCCTCGCCGATGTTGTGCGAGCCGGTGGAGCATGCGGTGACGATAGCAATGTTGGGCCCTTTCATGCCATACATGATCGACACATGGCCGGAAATCATATTGATGATGTTGCTGGGCACAAAGAAGGGTGAGATCTTGCGTGGCCCCCCCTCGAGATAGGCACTGTGACCCTTCTCAATGCCGGGCAGGCCGCCGATACCCGAGCCGATAGCTACGCCGATGCGATCTGCATTGGCCTCGGTCACCACCAGTCCTGCGTCGTTTACCGCCTCTTTCGCTGCGGCAATGCCATAATGGATAAAGGGATCCATCTTCTTGATATCTTTGGCGGGAATGTAGAGGGCGGGGTCAAAGTTTTTCACGCTGCCGCCAAACCGGGTGGGGAACGCCGAGACGTCAAAGTGGGTGATGGGCGCAATGCCACTCCTGCCGGCGAGTATGTTGCCCCATGACTCCTGCACGCTAAGCCCCACGGGCGACACCATGCCAAGCCCCGTAACCACCACGCGACGTTTGCTCACGTTAAACCTCGTTGTCTATCAAGGTGAAAACCAAAGGCCGCAGCCATCGTGATGGAGCGGCCCCGGACAGGGGATGACTTATGCGGGGGCTTGGGATTTGATGTAATCAACGGCCTGCTGAACGGTTGTGATCTTTTCGGCCGACTCATCCGGGATTTCACACTCGAACTCCTCTTCAAGCGCCATCACCAGTTCTACGGTATCGAGTGAATCAGCGCCAAGATCGTCGACAAACGAGGATTCGTTGCTGACCTCTTCTTCCTTGACCCCGAGCTGCGCAACCACGATTTTCTTGACACGTTCTTCGACGGTGCTCATGACAGATACATCCTCCCAGCGGTGATGAATAGTTCCAAGACTGGCGGTATTTTATGGGAAACCGGCTGATTAGGCCATAATTACCATCAACACAATGATATTAAAACGAAAAACAGTGCAGCCAAACTCAGGTCATGTACATTCCGCCGTTCACATGCAGTGTTTCGCCCGTGATATAGGCCGCCGCCGGCGAGGCCAGAAACCCCACCACCGCTGCAATCTCGTCCACGCTGCCCAAGCGCTTGAGCGGAATCTGCTGCAACAGGGCGTTACGCTGCTCCTCCGGCAAGGCCCGGGTCATGTCGGTATCGATGAAGCCGGGCGCCACGGCATTCACGGTAATACCCCGTGAACCGACTTCGCGCGCCAGCGCCTTGGTGAAGCCGAGAATGCCGGCCTTGGCCGCCGCATAGTTGGTCTGGCCGGCGTTGCCACTCGCGCCCACCACGGACGAAATGCTGATGATACGACCGCGTCTGGCCTTCATCATGGCCGGGATACAGGCCTTAGTGAGACGATAAACCGAACTGAGGTTGGTAGCGATGATCTCCTCCCAGTCGCTGTCCTTCATCCGCATCAGCAGACCATCACGGGTAATGCCGGCGTTATTGACCAGTATACTCGGCGTACCCACAGCCTGCTCCAGCCTGCTCAGCAACGCACTGACGGAGGCCGGGTCGGTCACGTTCAGCACCTCGCCACTGCCTTTAATACCATTTTCATTCAATATCTTGACTATTAAATCTGCACCATTTTGTGAAGTTGCAGTACCGATAACCGTGGCCCCCAACCGCCCCAACTCCAAGGCTATTGCCAGACCTATACCACGGCTGGCGCCGGTTACCAGGGCAATTTCGTTAGCAAGCTGCATACTGTTCTCCTGCGATCACGGACTAGGCAGTCAGCGCCTGAGCCAGTGTTGGCGTGTCATAGACGGCGAGCGTGCGCACCTCCGGCACGATGCGTTTATTCAGGCCTGCGAGCACCTTGCCCGGCCCGCACTCGACAAAGCTGTCAGCACCCGCAGCCGCCAGCGACTGTATCACCTCCACCCAGCGCACCGGCTGATAGAGTTGGCGCACCAGCCCATCCCGGATAGCGGCAGCAGTCTCATAGGCTGCAACATCTACATTGCTGACCACCGGGATACGTGGTGCCTGCCATACAATCTGCTCCAGATACGCTGCAAGTTTTTGCGCGGCCGGTTTCATCAAAGCGCAATGCGAAGGCACACTCACCGGCAGCAGCAGCACCCGTTTGGCGCCCGCCTCCTTGGCCGATGCCGCCGCACGTGCCACCGCCGTCTGTGTACCGGCGATCACCACTTGGCCCGGCGCGTTGAAATTGACCGCCTCCACCACCTCGCCCTGACTCGCCTCAGCACACACCTTGCGTACAGCGGCATCCTCTAACCCCAGTATCGCTGCCATCGCGCCCGCACCGTCTGGTACGGCCTGTTGCATCAGTTCGCCGCGCTTGGCCACCAGTGCGACCGCGTCACCGAAGCTGATCGCCCCGGCACACACCAGTGCCGTGTATTCACCGAGGCTGTGCCCGGCAAGGCGTGCGGGCAGTTTACCCTCGCTGGCCTGCCAGACGCGCCAGACGGCCACACCTGCCGCGAGCATGGCCGGTTGGGTGCGGGCGGTCTGGTTCAGCTCCAACTCAGGGCCCTGCTGCACCAGCGCCCACAAATCATAGCCCAGTACCGCCGAGGCTTCGGCGTAGGTCGCCTCTACCTGCGGGTGCTGCTGGGCGAGCTCTGCCAGCATGCCGACAGCTTGCGAGCCCTGACCGGGGAAAATAAATGCCGTCGTCATCCGGCTCAGTACTTCAACAGGGCCGAGCCCCAGGTGAAGCCGGCACCAAAGGCCTCCAGCAGCAGGGTGTCACCGCGCTGGATGCGGCCATCACGCACTGCTGTATCAAGCGCCAGGGGCACGGATGCGGCCGAGGTATTGCCATGCTTGTCGACGGTCACCACTACCCGCTCCATCGGCATGCCGAGTTTCCTGGCGGCGGCGCTGATAATGCGGGTATTGGCCTGATGTGGAATCAGCCAGTCTATGTCTGCTTTTTCCATCTGGTTGGCTGCCAGTGTTTCATCCACGATGCGATCCAGGGTATTGACCGCCATCCGGAACACCTCGCTGCCTTGCATGGTGACGTAGCCACCGCTGGGCGCGTCGCTGATGTCCTCTGTGGTCAGCAGGTGATGGTACTGGCCATCGGCGTGCAGATGGGTAGACAACACGCCCGGCTCGCTGTCTGCCCGCACAATCACCGCACCGGCCCCATCGCCAAACAGCACACAGGTGTTGCGATCCTTCCAGTCCACGATACGCGAGAAAATCTCGGCGCCCACCACCAGTGCGCACTGCGTTGTACCACTGCGGATAAATTTGTCTGCAATACTCAGGGCATAGACGAAGCCGGTACAGGCGGCCTGCACATCAAACGCCGCACCCCCCTGAATTCCCAGACGCTGTTGCAGCAGACAGGCCGTGCTGGGGAAAATTTTATCTGGCGTAGTCGTGGCGACGATAATGAGGTCAATGTCGGCGGGGTTGATACCCGCCGCCTCGATGGCCTGCCGTGACGCGTGCTCGGCCAGCACGCTGGTCGTTTCATCCTCGGCGGCAATGTGCCGTTCACGAATGCCGGTGCGCTCGACGATCCACTCATCGGAGGTCTCGACCATTTTTTCCAGGTCGGCATTGGTCAACACCCGGGACGGCAGATAGCTGCCCGTGCCGTGAATGCGGGCATAGATACTCACTGTAGCGCGCTCTCCGTCAAGTGTGCCTGCAAGTGTGAGCCGATGCGCTGCGGCACATCCTGCGCCACCTCCAGTATGGCTTCACGGATGGCGCAGCCAAAGGCGAAGATATCGGCGCTGCCATGGCTTTTGATCACGCTGCCCTGCAACCCCAGCAGGCTGGCGCCGTTATAGCAACGCGGGTCCACTTTGTTGCGGAATGCCTTGAGTACCGGCATGGCAACCAGGGCGCACATCCGCGTAAAGAGATTGCGTTGAAATTCCTGCTTCAGAAAATGCCGCAGCATGTGTGCCACACCTTCGCTGCACTTCAAGGCCACGTTGCCGGTGAAGCCATCGCACACCACCACATCCGCCTCACCGGCATAAATGCCGTCACCTTCAATGAAACCGATGTAGTGCAGGGAGCTCTCTGCCAGCAGACGGGCGGCTTCCTTCACCCGCTCGTTGCCCTTTATTTCTTCCGCCCCGATGTTGAGCAAGCCTACGCGTGGCCGCGGCATACCATCCACTGCACTCGCCAGCACAGAACCCATGACGGCGAACTGATACAGCTGCTCGGGGGTGCAGTCACTGTTCGCGCCCAGATCAAGCATATAGGTATGACCGGTCACGGTCGGCAGTGCGGTGATGATGGCGGGGCGGTCGACACCCGGCAGGGTTTTCAGTACGTAGCGTGCCAAGGCCATTAGCGCACCGGTGTTACCGGCACTGACACAGGCATTCGCGCTCCCCTCCTTCACCAGGTTGAGCGCAACTCGCATCGAGGAATCCTTCTTGTTGCGCATCGCCTGGGACGGAAGATCATCCATCTCCACCCGCTGCGACGCATGCTGCACCAGCAGGCGTTCACTTGCTGCATAGTCACGCGCAGTCCTGCTGCCCTGTATTGCCGTGCGCAGGATGGCCTCGTCGCCCACCAGAATCAGGCGCAAGGTTTCATAGTCCGCCAGCGCCTTCAGTGCCGCAGGCACCACAACAGTGGGACCATGATCGCCACCCATGGCGTCGAGCGCAATCGTCAGGGCGTGCGTCGTCGACGGAACAAAACCTGAATGCAGTTCCACTGGATGCCTGCTTTAAGTACGTGGGCCGTGAGGCAACAACCCGGGAAGGTTCAGAGACGTGGCTCTGGCTTTACTGCGCGGCTACTCACTTTTGGAGGCGACGACCTTGCGGCCACGGTAGTATCCATCGCGGCTGATGTGATGCCGCAGATGGGTTTCACCTGTCGTGGACTCGGTCGACAAGGTGGGCCCGGTCAAGGCGTCATGCGAACGGCGCATGCCACGCTTGGAAGGGGTTTTACGACTTTTCTGGACTGCCATGGGCTTAACTCCCTGTAAAATTTATCAACATCGTACGCTATTAATGCCGCTTCAGCTGGGCCAGTGCCGCAAATGGATGCGTCTCCTTTCCCTGCTGCCCACCGCCCAGACCCTGCGCCTGGCATTCTGCCCTGGCGTGCATTGGCACCAGCGGCACGGCGAGTATCAATTCATCTTCAATAATATCCGCCAACGTCATGGCGCCACTCACCATGAGTGGTTCGTAACCCTCCGGCAACTGCTCGGCCGCCTGATCTGTGGTTACCAGCCCCAGCGCAAACGTGGTATTCACCGGCCATGTCATTGGCTGCAGGCAGCGTTGGCACACCAGCCCAAGCTGGGTTTGCAAACGGCCGCTCAGGTAGGCGATATGCAGGTCGTCCCGGCCAAACTCAACCTCCACTTCCACCTTGCCCTGTACCTGCTGCAGGGTGGGTGCAAGCCGCTGCAACTGCGCCAGCTCCAGCTGACCCTGAAACCGGCTTCCCGCCTCGGCAAGCCGTATCGGGTCAATGACCAACGGCAGGCGCTCTATCATAGGCCGCGCATTGTATAATTAACTGTATTTTGTGTCAAAATCACCCAAGCCCGTCACTGCCGAGCTTTCCCGGCCACCCTTACCGCATGCTGCCACTGATTCTCGCATCCACCTCACCCGCCCGCAAACAACTGCTGGAAAGCCTGGGGCTGCCCTATAGCGTGAGCGCGCCTCACGTAGACGAAGCCCGCCAGCCCGGCGAGCCGGTCACCGCCATGGTTACGCGCCTGGCCGAGGCCAAGGCCCGTGCGGTAGCCGCAGAGCAATCTGCTGCACTGATCATAGGCGCTGATCAGGTCGCGGCGCTGGGGGATGACATCCTCGGAAAACCGGGTAATCATGCCCAGGCGGTACACCAGCTACAGCGTGTCTCCGGCAAACATATTACCTTCTATACCGGGCTGTGCCTGCTCAACAGCGCCACCGGCACGGTGCAGGTCGATATCGTCCCCTCTACCGTGGTGTTTCGCTCCCTCGACGCGACACAGATCGAAAACTATCTAGAGCGCGAGCAACCCTATCAGTGCGCGTGCAGCTTCCGCTCCGAAGGTGCAGGTGCCGCACTCATCGAACGCCTGATCGGCGACGACCCCAGCGCACTCATCGGTCTGTCCCTGATCCGCCTCACGCGCATGCTGGAGCAGGAAGGCGTACGCCTTATTTGAGACCACCCCATGCTGTCGTGCCAGACAGCAGCACTTCACCCAGAGCCATACCGATGCGCTCGGCAAGCCGGTCAAGGTAGTTGCCGCGCGGCGTGAAATCGACGATGGTCTCGGCCCCTATCACTTCACGCGCTACGTAACTGCTGCTGCCCAGCGCGTCCACCAACCCCATTTCCAGACTCTGCTCGCCGGTCCACATCAGGCCGGAGTACAGCTCGTCGCTTTCCTTCAGCCGCGCACCACGCCCTTTCTGAACTGTCGCAATGAATTGCTGGTGAATATCCTTGAGCATGCCCTGCACGTGCGCGATGTCCTCTTCTCGGGCGGGCGAGAACGGATCCAGAAAGCCCTTGTGTTCGCCTGCCGTCAGCAGGCGGCGCTCAACACCCAGCTTTTCCATCGTCCCGACAAAGCCGAAGCCGTCCATGAGCACGCCAATGGATCCCACTATGCTGGCCTTGTCGGCATAAATCTTGTCCGCTGCCGCAGCAACATAATAGCCACCAGAGGCGCAGATATCGGTGATCACTGCGTATAGTGGTACATTGGGATACTGCTCCCGCAAACGCACGATCTCGTCGTTGATATAGCCGGCCTGCACCGGACTACCGCCCGGGCTGTTGATGCGTAAAATTACACCTTGGGTATTTTTGTCCTTGAATGCTGCACGCAGTCCCGTAATGATGTGGTCGGCGCTGGCGTTGCTGTTATCGGCAATGACACCTCCGACCTCAACCAGGGCGGTATGTTTGCTCAACGACATGCTGCCCCCGGTCAGATGCCCTGGCAGGTACAACAACAGCAGCGCGAACAGGTATCCGAAAAACAGCAGTTTGAAAAATACGCCCCAGCGACGCGTGCTGCGCTGCTCTTTGAGTGAGGCAAACAAGACCTTATTGAGTGTCTCACGCTCCCAAACTGCCGGCTCTCCGCTGCTTCCGGGTTCAGATGTGTTTTGCCCTTCTGACATGTTCATGCGCCTCTCAGGTGTTGGGAACTGAAATCGGGGCGGAGGTTGCCAGCCAGCCGGGCAGCTCATGCAGACTATCCAGACAAGCCAGTGCGCCACATTGCAACAGCCGTGCGCGCCCATGGACGCCATAGCTCACACCCACCGCAGCCGAGCCCGCATTGCGCGCCATATTCACATCATACTCCGTATCACCGATGACCAGCGTGTTTCCCGGTGCCACATCCAGCACAGCCATGATATCCCGCAGCATTTGCGGGTGCGGTTTTGAGGGAGCTTCATCTACGCAACGCGTACCATGAAATACATGCTTCAGCCCGGTACGTTCCAGCACGTGATTCAGCCCTTGGCGCCCCTTACCGGTAGCGACCGCCAACAGGTAGCCCTCCTCTGCCAGCCGGGTGAGCGTTTCACTGGCACCGGGGAACAGTTCGGAGGGCGTGTGTTCGCCTGCGAGAAAGTGGCGCCGGTAATGCCCGACCAGCGCCCCCTGCAGATCATCGCCGACGCCCGGCAGCAAGTTCTTCAATGCCTCGCCCAAACCCAGGCCAATAATATTCCGGATGGCTGCATCCTCTACGGCAGGCAACCCGGCATCACGAATAGCCAGGCGCAGACACTGCACAATATGGGCCTCGGAGTCCATCAGCGTGCCGTCCCAGTCGAACACCAGCAGTTTATATCCAACCACCACTAAACCATCTTCTCCAGCACCCGCTGCAAATCCTCCGGCAAAGGTGCGGTAACGTGAAGCTTCCGCGCCGCTCCTGGCAGTTGTAAGGCTATCTCCCGTGCATGCAGAAACACGCGCTTCACGCCCACTGCGCGCATGGCGTGATTAAAGTCGGCATCGCCGTACTTACTGTCACCCGCCAAGGGATGCCCGATATGCGCCGCATGCACACGAATCTGGTGGGTGCGTCCGCTATGCAGCCCGATACGCATCAGGCTGGCGTCGGCAAACAGACGTTGCGGCTCAAACACGCTTTCGGACAACTTGCCTTCCTCCGTGACCTGCACCATGCGCTCACCTGAGCGCAGCACATTCCTGCGCAGTGCGGCATTGACGGTTTGCTTCCCGCCCTGCCAGCGGCCCTTGACCAGCCCGAGATAATGCTTCTCGACCTCTCCAGCACGCAGCAATGTGTGTAGTGCCGACAGTGTCGGCCGTGTCTTGGCGATCATGAGACAGCCCGACGTGTCCCGGTCAAGGCGATGCACCAGCTCAAGAAAAGGGGCATCGGAACGCAACGCACGCAGCGCTTCAATCACACCATGCTCGACCCCGCTGCCGCTGTGTACGGCAATCCCCGCGGGCTTGTTCAGCACCAGCAGGGTTTCGTCCTCGTGCAACACACTGTGCTCGACCAGATCCAGGATGCGATCGTGGGGGGCTGCTTTGGGCGCAACGGTTTCGATCCGCAGCGGCGGAATCCTCACCCGGTCACCCGCCTGCAGTCGGTAGTCTGGTTTGATGCGCCCCTTGTTGACCCGCACCTCGCCACGGCGCACTATGCGGTATACCCGACTCTTGGGCACGGTTTTCAGGTATGCCAGCAGGAAGTTATCCAGTCGGCGGCCTGCATGCTCGGCCCCGACCTCAATAAAATTGGCCTGTTTATCAATATCTTTGCAACTGTTGCTCATTTTTGAGATAATTTACTTCAGGCGGTTTATCAGCCCATTGCCTTGCCTCAACCCAGTCTAGTTTGCGGCAATTTGCAGTGATTTGTAACTAAAATTAACGATAAGAGAGCAACACGACATACACAATTATACCTGCCCCGGCAGGATAACCACAGTTTCAGGGTTGCCCCTCCTCGCAAGCAGAGGCGACCATTGATTGATAAAACGACGCGCCCCCGCCTCCCAAGCCTGGGAGAGGTCGAGCGGGCCCTTGGAATACGACAGCCGGAAGCACACCCTGACCCTGGAGTGCGCGGCTGGACAGAACACGATGGGCCGCACGGCTGCCGCCACAACGGACGTGGTAGAGCGCTGGTACTTTTAAGGAATATGACATGAAAAGAATGTTATTTAACGCAACTCAGCCTGAAGAGTTGCGGGTTGCGCTGGTTGAAGGCCAGCGTCTGTATGATCTGGCCATTGAAACCTTCGGTCGGGAACAGAAAAAATCCAACATCTACAAAGGCAGGGTCACACGTGTAGAGGCCAGCCTGGAGGCCGCGTTTATTGACTACGGCGCGGAACGCCATGGCTTCCTGCCGCTGCGCGAAATTGCCCGTTCGAATTTTCTCCCCAGCTACAACCCGGGCGCCGGGCGCAGCGGCATCAAGGACATGCTGCGAGAAGGCCAGGAAATTGTGGTGCAGGTGGAAAAGGAGGAGCGCGGCACCAAGGGCGCGGCACTCACCTCCTTTATCAGCCTCGCGGGCCGCTATCTGGTGCTCATGCCCAACAACCCGGGGGCCGGAGGGGTCTCCCGGCGCATCGAAGGTGAAGACCGCGCCGAAATGCGCGATGCGCTCAACTCCCTCACCTTGCCGGAAGACATGGGGCTCATTGTACGTACCGCAGGTGTCGGCAAGAGCGCAGAGGAGTTGCAATGGGATCTTGATTACCTGCTGCATCTCTGGAAGTCCATCCAGGGGGCCACCGGTACGCGCTCTGCGCCCTATCTGATCTATCAGGAAAGCAATTTCGTCATCCGCGCGATCCGCGACTATCTGCGCAAAGACATCAGCGAGATACTGATTGATAACGAGGCCGTCTACAACGAAGCACGCGAGTTCATGCAACAGGTGATGCCGCACAACCTGGTCAAGGTCAAGCTTTACGAAGACGATGTACCGCTGTTCTCCCGGTTCCAGATCGAAAGCCAGATCGAATCCGCCTTCCGGCGCGAAGTACGCCTGCCTTCAGGCGGCGCCATTGTGATTGATCACACCGAGGCGCTGGTGTCCATCGATATAAACTCGGCGCGCGCTACCCGTGGCAGCGACATTGAGGAAACAGCCCTTAACACCAACCTTGAAGCTGCGGACGAAATCGCTTGTCAGTTGCGGCTGCGCGATCTCGGTGGCCTCATCGTGATCGACTACATCGACATGACGCCGCCGCGTAACAAACGTCTGGTGGAAGAGCGTCTGGAAGAAGCGCTCAAAATGGATCGGGCACGGGTTCAGGTCGGGCGCATTTCGCGATTTGGCCTGCTCGAAATGTCACGTCAGCGTCTGCGTTCTTCTCTGGGCGAGTCCACCCGGATGATGTGCCCCCGCTGCAGCGGCCAGGGTACCATCCGCAGCGTCGAATCGGCCGCGCTCTCCACACTGCGCATCATTGAAGAAGAGGCCCTCAAAGAAAATACCGCGCGTATTGTCGCGCAATTACCGGTCAATGTCGCCACCTACCTCTTGAATGAGAAGCGCCAATCCGTGCACAGCATCGAGCAGCGTCACCACATTGGTGTGGTCCTGGTTCCGAATGCATCAATGCAGACACCGCAGTACGAAATACAGCGCTTGCGAACAGATGACATTCCTGCCGATGAGGCCAATACGCCCAGCAGCTACCAGCTGGCCACGGTAGTCCAGGCTGTAAGCGAGAAAATGGGCACCATGCACAGGCCCACCATAGAAGAACCGGCCGTCAAAGGCCTGCTCCCCATGCCACCACCGGTACCTGTGGTGCACGTACAAAGCAGTGAGGCCGTGGCGGATGGCCCTGGCCTGCTTGTCCGTCTGTGGAAAAAACTGGTCGGTAGCGACACCCCGGCTGTGGCCACGGCAACTCCTGCACAGCGTCCCAAAGAATCTGCCGCACGTGGCCGCGACAAGGGACGCGGCCGTGAACGCAGCAAGGCACGCCAGGAGCAGCACGAAGGTCGTCGGGTGCGCGAGCGTGAGCAGCGCGAACGCACCCAGACAGCAAAGACACAGCGCCCGGCAACCCCGCAGCCTCTCCAGCAACCCGCACAAGACAGAACTGCCGCACACAAACCAGAAACTCCGGCAGACACCACACCTGTACAGGCTTCCCCGCCGCCCACCACAGAAGCCGTTGAGCGGGAGGCTGCGGCTACACCAGAACGGCCACGCAGCGGTCGCCGGGGTCGCCGGGGTGGAAGGCGTCGGCGTCCGGAAGGCGGTGCCTCTGCACCTGCGCCACAGTCCGCCACTGGCGCAGACGAAGCTACTGTAACCGGGCAGCCTGCTGCCGAACGGCCTCCCTCAGCCCCGCTTGATGCCGGACAACTGCCTGCGGCAGCTGCACACCCTGCCGAACCTGTACGCAAACCTGTCGCCAGTGCGCCGCTGCCAATTCAGGCGCCATTTCCGGCCGCAGTGATCCCCGATCTGGAGCGCTCGCGTCCGGCATTTCCGCTACCCGGGATACAACATCACAGTCCTGCGCCTGCCGCCACCGAGCCGCGTGAGAGCCTGCACGCCACACCGGAGAACAAGGCTGATTAATGCACGCCGCGCCGTCAGCAACCAAAGCGGCGCAGTACACCCTCGACGGAGGCCACATAGCTGCCGCCGAACAGGCGCACATGCACCAGTAGCGGATACAGGTTGTAGATATCGCGGCGCACCTCCATAAAGCCGGGGGCAATCGGGTTAAGTTCGTTGTAGCGCTCAAAGAAAGGCCCGCCGAAGGTTCCGAACAGCGTGGTAAAGGCGAGCTCGATCTCGGGGTGGGCGTAGTAAATGGCGGGGTCGATAAAGCCTGTGATCCGACCATTACGGGCCAGCACGTTGGCAGTCCAAACATCGCCGTGAATCAGTGCAGGGTACCTCGGCTCCTCCAGCCAGCTGTCGAGACGTGCCGCGAACCTTTCCAGCCGGGTCAATAATGCCTGCGGCATGCGCCGGGCAGATACCGCCTCTCCGCCCATGTACAGCAGGCGCTGGTCGCGGAAAAATTCCAGCCAGGACGCGGTCCACGGGTTTGGCTGGCGCAAACCGCCTATCAGAGTTTCTTCCTCAAAGCCAAAACCCTGCGGGGCATGTAACCGGTGCAGCGCCGCCAACAGCTCGGCCGCATGCGATTGCGCCGATGGCGGAAACTGGCTTTCACCCTCAATGTACTCCATTAACAACAATGTGTTGCTGCTGTGCAAAACCGCCGGTACCGGCAGGCTGGTGTGCGTAGCGAGATAGGACAGCATCCGGCCCTCACAGACCAGACGCGGGGTGGGAGAGCGATCTATTTTTGCCACCCATGCACGACCATCAGCGCAGGTGACATGGTACACCTCGCCCACACAACCGCCTGTCAAAGGCTCTATGGAGCGCGGCACACTACCGGTAATCGCGGCAACCGTATCCTGCCACCCGGGCATCAGCGCTTCAGATGATGCTGGCGGATATCCTCGAGCAGTCCATAAGAGGCCTCCTCAACCAGATCAATGACCCGTTCAAAACCGCTGGATCCGCCATAGTAAGGGTCAGGCACTTCGCGCTCACTCAGGTGTGGCGCAAATGCCAGCAGCAGCCGTAGCTTCTGCCGCTGGACCGTATCGACACACAGCTGCTCAAGGTTGGCACGGTTTTCATTGTCCATGGCAAGCACGTAATCAAACTGCTCAAAATCAGACACCTGCACACGTCGCGCACGTTGCTCACGGATATCAAAGCCACGGATCAAGGCACTGCGTTGGGCGCGCTCGTCGGGCGGATCGCCGACGTGATAGCTGTGAGTACCGGCCGAATCTACAGCCACACGGTCCTGCAGGCCCTCCTGCTCAAGCAGCTGCTCAAAGAATCCGTGCGCCAGCGGCGATCGGCAGATGTTGCCCATGCATACAAATAGTACTTTCACGATTGGCATGATTGTGGTAACATGTTGATTTATAAGAGTTGCAAAACTTATATTTACTTATATAAACATTTAATCTAGTATTTTCGGTGTATCCAGCGGTGTATCCGAAGGCCATGAATGAGACAACTATCAGGGCGCTGAGACAACAAGCCGCCGACTATATGACCGGGTGCGGCGGGGGCTTGTGGTTGCGGGTTCGCACCACCGGGCGCAAAACCTTCATCGTCCGCCGCAAGGTGGCCGGCAAGCCCAAAGTTATCACCCTGGGAGATTGGCCTACCCTTTCGCTCAAAGATGCATCCCGGCTTGCCGTCACCGTCAAAACACCTTCTGACGCCACCATCGGCACCTTGCTTCAACGATACCACGACGCGGTCATCAAAGGCCATGCCAGGCCCGCGCAGTTCGCCACCTACGAGAAACGCATCCGACTGGCCATGGGGAATGCCCGCGTGTCCGAAGTCACCGCGAAGCGCCTAGCGGAGTTGGTATCGAACCACCGGAGCACGCCGAGGGCGGCAGACAGCCTGCGCAGCCATCTCAAGGCCATGTTCGCCCTCGCCATTGAGCTCGGCTTGCGGGATGACAACCCCGCTTCCGTCATTGGCGCCCGCGTCACCGGGTACACCTACGCGCCGCGCACCCGCGTCCTGACCCATGATGATATCCGCCAACTATGGGCCTGGGATGGCCGCAACGCGGCGCTGTTGCGCTTCCTGCTGCTTACGGGCCTTCGGATATCAGAGGGCCAGCATGGGCGGCAGGACGGCGATCTGTGGCGCATCGAAAAAACCAAAAACGGCAGGCCGCATTGGGTGTTCCTGACGCCCACGGCAAAAACACAGCTTGCAGAATCATTCAATGTATCCCCGACCGCCGTGCAAGCGTGGGTGCGGCGTCGCGGCGTGACTTGGACGCCGCATGATCTGCGCCGCACCTTCGCCACGCTGGCGAAAGATGCCGGCGTCCTGCCGCACGTTATCGAGAAGGCATTAAACCACGCTCTCGAAGGGATGCTGCGCATTTACGACCACGCCGAAATGACCGAGGAACGCATCGTTGCAGCGAAGACGGTCGAGCGCGTGGTGCTCGAAATCACTGGGGCCACCGGCAGTACCGGCGGCAAAAAAAGCGGGGCCGCAAGGTGAACCACCACCAAGCGACCCCTGACCACAACCGCAACCAACAAGGAGTAGCGATCATGGCTGACACCAATTCTATCATCAATATTGAAAATGAAATTTTCGATGCAATGTGTACCGTGGACGAAGCTGCGGCTCTTCTGCGCACGTATCTCAGCTTGATGTCCGATACAATTCCTGATCTTGGGGTACCGGCATACGATGGAAAATGCCTGGACGATTCAGGCCAGAGCGCCGAGGTGAGAATGAGCTCGCGATTCTACGCACTGCTGCCGCCGGCCCATGAACAGGTGTATCGGCTTTACAGGCTTAAGGATAAGCTGGGGGCGCTCTACGCCGCCGCGTCGCGGCGGGCACTAGCAGATGGCGTTGTTTCAATATGAACAACCAACCTGCTGCAAGCAAGGGCGTATATTTCACCACTGACCCGAAGATGATCCGTTTGTGCAGGCAACTGGAAGCCGCACCAGAGTGGATAAAGGATAAGGCCGTACGGTACGCGATCCGGGTAGCGAACAAGGACCCCAAGCTGCAACGCCTCATTGAGTTGCGGGACAAGGGCTTCATTTCGCCTGAGGAGTTCTGGCGGCGGATGTAACTAGGTTTGCCGCGCCTAGCCCGACGGGGCGAATAGCCGGGATACCTTCACCGGCATGGTGCGGCTCTTATTTGAGGGTGGCACTGTGAAGGGTGTGCGCCATGAAAAAACCAATACCAATCGATGATGTACTCGATTATGTCTCTTTTCGACGAGAGGAAGACAAGTATATCCCCAAGGAAAAAGCGAAGGAGTTTCATAATACATGCTTTAAAATAGTGTCCGAAGCGCTGCTTGAAACACTCGGCAAAGTATCTGGCAAGCTACGGGATGAAGTCTCGCGTGGTAGTGGCCAACACGTCCTTGTTGAAATGCTGAGCAAAGCTTTTGAGGAAGCATTTTATGAGGCCGCGCGAAAAATTGAAAAATTAGGCGAAAATGACTGGGGCATGGCCCGTGCTGCTGCCGCTTCTGCGGCTGCTCTGCGAGGTGAGGAACCACCACCTGAGGATGATTTTACATGGCTTGCCCTGGCAGCAAAACACGGCAACGAGATTGAGTACCGCCAAGCCATGCAACACGAAATTATCGGCATATTGAAAAGTGGTAAACCACTGCCAAATGCCGCACGCCTTTGGCTAGCTTACGTTATTGAGCGAGTACAAATTCCACATGACGGTAAGCACGCACCGCTGCGCAGGCGGACGCGCGAGGCGCGTCGATACTACTTGGCAGAGTTTATTGTCGAAGATGAAAAAGCCCATATGCGCAGCACCACCACTGCGCGATTAAAACGCGCTACCAAGCAACTGCACGTCTCTTATGAGACAGCTCGCGCCAGCTATTACGCAAAGGATTTTAAGTGGATGTTGGATTATCTGCGAAAAAAACAAGACGTGTAATATTAACCAATCAGTTATTTAGAATGATTGGTTAAATGTAGTCACGTTAGCATTCCCTCATGTTAAAGGATGTGAGGAAATGAAATGCGCGACACTAAGCCCCATGCCCCCCCTCTCCCGCTAGCGGTCAACCTCAGGGGTGCGGCAGAACTGTCGTCCTTTTCAGAATCGACAATCGACCACGCTATCCGTGCCGGTGAACTGTCATGCCGACGGCACGGCAACCGCGTCCTTATCCGTACTGCCGATCTGGCCGCGTGGATTGACGCCCTCCCGTCCGGGCGCCCTGCGGCGCCACCCCATCTCGAAGGCCGCCGTACCGGGCGCCCGCCGACGCGGCCGCAGAAAATGGGCAAGCTGCGCCATGGCTAAGCACCAGCCCATGCACAATTTCGTCGCTCTGCCGCCCGGCAAACGGGTGCAGGATGTCTTGCCGTGGTTCAAAGGAGTGAAGCACGAGGCGCCGCCGCTCGGCACACCATGCCCTTATTGCGCCAGCTGTCGCAAGCTATTCACGCCAGCGCGCAGGCGGCGATACGATCTCAAAATTATTCCCCTTCACATCCAGCTTCCCCTTATTTTTCTTTATCACCTTTGCGGCGCGTGCTCGCATAAATATCAGATCGGCGGTGAGGAAAAGGAAGGCGTGTTGGCAGCAGTGGAGCAATTCATTGAGGGCGAGAAAAGCCAATGATCCAGGCCGAGGCTACCAATGCCAAATAGAATTTTGCGCGAAGGCATTCTCGCTAGCGAGCGCGTAGCAATGCTCTCCTGGGCCGAAGAGGTTTTTTACCGCCGCATCATGTCGGTGGTTGATGATTTTGGTCGTTATCATGCGAACCCTAAGCTGCTGCGGGCAGCATGTTACCCACTCTTGATCGATAAAGTATCCGACGCGGACACTGGGAAGTGGCTCACCAGTTGCGTGACAGCGGCCCTTGTAAGTGTGTACCTGGCACCGGACGGGAAGCGATACCTGCAACTGCTGGACTTCCGCCAGCAAACGCGAGCAGAAAAGAGCAAGTACCCGCCACCGCCTGAAGGATGCACGGCAGCTACTACGCATGTGAGTAGCATCTGCGTAGCAGATGCGCACTTAGACGGAGACGGAGACGGAGACGTAGAAGACCTTGCGCAGCCTGCGGCATGCGCCGACACGTCAAGAGTTCCAAGAGCGCCAACAGTCAGGGGTGATGGGTTCCCCGCATTCTGGCGGGTGTACCCGAAGAAGCGCAGCAAGGGGGATGCCGAGAAGGCGTGGAAGACGCTCAAGCCGGACAAGGCGCTACAGACCACAATAATCACCGCTGTGGAGCATGCCAAGAAGAGCAAGGACTGGGTGAAGGATGGTGGTGAGTTCATCCCCTACCCTGCTAAGTGGCTTCGGGGGAAAGGTTGGGAGGATATTGATCTTGTCGCGGTCGCCGCGCAATCATCCAATCGACGGTCGTGCTGCTGGATAGACGATCACGGGGTGTCGTGCGCGGCGACTAGTGTTGGACATGTATCTGGCAAGGGCTATTGCCAGAATAAAGCACACCAAGACTTTGCGTTTTACGGCGAAAAGTAAGGGGCGTGGATCGCTGCGCTCTCTGTGTGAGCGCTGGTGGCCGCTACCATATTGCCCGCATGTGCTGCAATGTGCGTTCGTGCTGGCACTGCCGACCAGCGACCTGCGAGCCGGGTGGCTGGCGCGAGGATCGCACTTAAGGTACTCCCCGTCCGCTCCAAGCAGGGGTAATTCGAACCCCGATTTTTTTGTAGTGGGTGGGCTTTTGGATTGGTTAAAGGTTGGGGCTGTAGGTTAATCATCCCGTGATAGACGCCAGCCCATCAGTCCGCCTCCAGCGCCTGGTAGAAATCGCGCAAGAGCACGATCCGGATCTGGCGCTCTGGCTGCACAGTGGCGTTGCCGCCTGGCGGGATGGAACCAGCCTTGACGCGGCGCTCGGTCTCCAGTCCAGCGATATGAGAAGGGCGCGCGACCGTGCGCTGCGCGAGGCCGCCAGATGTATCGACCCGGATGGGGGAATGCCACGCTGGGCGGTGGCTGGCCTGCTTGCGTCTGCGCTGAGATCCTTCGAATCAACCACGTGGCTGCGCTACAAGGAAGCGGCGGAACAGCCCCCCCTGCCGCCGCTAAAGCTGGCGCTCTGGGCGGCCTTCCGCAGTGGCGCAAGGCCGATACGCAGTCAGCGAAAACTATTCGAGATTCTCTGACCAAATTTCTGACATTGGTCAGAAATTGGGTGTTTTAATAATTTCACATTAACAACTGGTGAGGAATTGAATTATGCAGATTGGTAAATTTAAGCCCGCTGACATCCTCGACGCTATGCCAGATTGGGTGCTCACGCGCTCTGGAAGGCAGCCGGCAAAACCACACCCCATCGCTCGGCGAATGGTTGATGAACACGCCAGCCTTGCCGATATCGCCAAGCTGGTAGGCAGCGTTGAGGCCTTGAAACAGGGCAGGCCCGCCGATGACCTGAGGGCCCTCGGCCTGGGCATGAGTAGTTCTGACTTTACAGCGGCGCTGGGGGGCTCATTGCGTCGGGTTGTGGCGTTGGCATATGATGCCTCCAGCCCCCATCGCGCGTTCACTCTACCGGTTCCAGCCCGGAACTTTCTGCAAGTGGATTTTCCTTCCGTTGACTTATCAGACGAACTACCTCCTGTCGGGGAGTTGAGCGAACTCAAACACCAGGTCGTCAATGTGAGCACCGGGCTTTCTGCGCAGCTGTACACCTATGGCGGCGCAATATTGGTGACGCGGAACACTATCATCAACGACGATGTTGGGCTGCTTGACACCGTTTTCACGCAGCGAGGCGCCGCTGCGGCGCGCACCGAGGCGCGGATTATTTATGCACTACTCGAGTCGAATCCTATGTTGGCCGATGGCGAGCTGATGTTCGATGCTGGGCACGGCAACATTGTTGCCGCCAGCCTGGACGCTGCCAGCCTCGCGGCGGCCATGGGCGCCTTGCGCACACAGCCAACCCTGAGTGGCAACCTATCAAACAGCAAGGCGGCCTTCTTGATTATATCTGCCGCGCTCGAGTACCACGCCATGAAACTGCTGCATGACATCGGCGCCACCACTATCGATATCATTGCCTCGCCATGGCTGCCGGCAGATCGCTGGTATTTGATGGCAGCGCCTTCGGTGGCGCCAGTGATTGGCCGTCTATATCTTGAAGGAAATATCGGCTCGCGGCCAACCATTGTTGAAGTGATAGAGCCGAAGATCAGTATCGACGGAATAATGTTAAGGGTGATGGCTGATTTTGGCGCTGTGCCTCTTGGCCGCCTCGGTGTCGTGCGAGGTGGCGCGTGATGAACGTCCGTCGCGATTACGCCAAGCTAACAGAGGCTGTGGCGAACCTGGACGCGGAGATCGGCGTCCAGCTGGAGGCGATTGATGCTGCGCTGGCGAGCGGGAACCATGCAGGCGCGGCGACGTACCGTGCCATCGAGGCGCGAGCGAGGAAGCGCCTGCAGAATCTTGTCAAAAAGGCGCAGGCTTTTCAGCGGCGCGTCGCACGAGGGCTAGCAGCATGAGCGTCCGTGAATTTGAAAAACTGACTGCCGAGATCGCCGAGCTCGATGCATTGCTTGATACCGAGCTTGATGCTTTGCACGCGGCGAAGATGGTAAAAAACCCCCAGGCGATAACCCAGCGCCGGCTGGAGGCACAGAGGATCGAGGCAGAACTCGAAAATATAGTGGATCGGGCGCGCGTAATGCACCGCGACTTCTGGCTTGCCCAGGCTAAAAAATATGAAGCGATGATCCCCGATGCTGTGCGCCCTATCCATGCATTGCACCGCGCTCGCAGCCTTGCTGGCAAGGCACACAGCTTAGATGTCGTGATTGCCCAAGCCATCAGCCTGACCGCGCCGGCGCCCCCTTTCGAGGGCACCGAATTTCCGGAAGCGGCACCCGATTCGGACGCGCTACGCCGCGCCGAAATCGAAATATAGTTTTTCTATGCGGCGAGCGAGAGAGCGCCTACCCATAGCTCGCCGCATATCTTGCGCGTTTCTCCGGCACGCAAGTGGTCCTCCGTATGGGCTCAGCGCACCGTAGTTGTCATCGTTGATGGCAGCAGAAAAAACCGACGGACCCGGCCTAGGCAGCCGGTGCAAGGTTTGAATGATATCGAACACCACGCGGGAGATTGCTTATGACGGTTAAAACCAAAATCATCATCGAGGGCGATGACCGCAGCAAGGCGGCGATCAGCTCGGCCAAGGCCAACATGGCCTCGCTGGCTGCTGCGGGCAACAAACTTAATGGCTTGCTGAGTCGTATGGGCGCCGGGTTGAGTGTCGCTTCCATTCTCGCATTTAGCAAAGCGTCCATAAAAGCATTCGCCGAGTCTGAGGAGGCGGTGCGCAAACTCGACGCGGTTTTGAAGGCTACCAGGCTTGCCGCCGGGCTTACCCGGAAAGAACTCATTAAAGATTCCGCCGAGTTTCAGCGAACGCTGGGATTCTCGGATGAGTCTGTGATTGCTGCGCAGATCGAGTTACTCAAATTCCGGGTTATCAGCAAAGCCACCTTTGGCGATGCTATCCGGCTGGCGGCTGACTGGGCGCGGCTTACCGGCACTGATCTGCCAGAGGCGGCGGCCAAGCTTGGTAAGGCACTCGCCGACCCCGAAGCTGCCGCGCGGCTCCTGAAAGAAGCGGGCGTGGTACTGACTGACAACCAGAAGAGTCTGCTGAAATCATTTGAAGACGTCAATGATAAGGCGGCGGCGCAGAACGTCATTATGGACGCGCTGCGCGGCTCCATCGGTGGTGTTGCAACAGAAATGAACACCGGCCTGCTCAAGGCAACGAATGATCTGAAAAATGCCTGGAATGATTTATTGGAGGTGCTCGGGAAAAAGATAAGCCCGGCGGCGACCGGCAGTGCAGGCGGTCTTGCCGGTGCGATCAATGTTACGAGAAAGCTGATCGAAGGGACATTTTTAGCGGAGCTGCAGGCCCCACGAATTGACCCCTTCGGCCGGGATGGCGGTCTACTCGCCGGGATAACGCTGGAGGACTACAAGGCAGCTCAGGGCCAAATTAATGAACTGACCCGCCAACAATCCGAAAAGGATGCCGAAGACGCCAGGCTAAAATCCGAACTGGATAAAAAAGCACTGGACAAGCGAGTGGCTGCAGAAAAAGTCTCAGCGGAGGCGGCGGCCAAAGCCCGCCTGGCGCTGGCGCGCACCCAGGCCGAGCAACTGGCGCGGCTGGAACAGGACGACATCAAGCGCGCGCTGGATGCCAACAAGCAACTCTACGACGACAAACTTATTACGGCGGGTGACTACTACGCCACGCTGGCGGCGCTGCAACAGCAGCAGGCGGCGAGCGAGATCGCGCTGCTGGAGCAGCAACGCGCCGCCGCGCTGGCCATTCAGCGCGACCCAGGCGCGGAGGCGGCGGAAAAGATCAAGGCCGCCGGCGATCTTTTGAAAATCGAGGCCGAGATCGCGCTGGTGCAGAACCGCGTCGCCGGCGAGGCCGCCGCCTCCACCACGGCGCAGATCGCCGCGCGCCGCGACGCGGTGAAGACGGCGCAGGACATGGTGGATGCGCTGACGCTGGAGGCGCGGCTGCTCGGGCTTACCAATCAGGAACGCGAGCGCAGCGTCGCGCTGCTGGAGATGGAAAAGCTGCAAGTCAATTTGACCACACAAGAATATGAAAAACTCAGCGCGGCGCTGAATGCTGCGCTGGACGACAAGCAGGCGGCGGAAGCGCGACGCAAGGCGCTGGATGAAGCGGTGGAACAGGCGAAGGATATTTACCGCGCGCTGGCCGAAAACCTGCAACGCTCGATTGCCGATGTGCTCAACAACGCCTTTACCGGCGAGGTCGCGCGCGGTGCGGTGCTGGGGCTGGTGAATCTGGTGCGGGTGTCGCTGTCAAACGTGCTCGCGGCCAGCCTCACCGATTCTATACTGCAAGCCTTCCCGCGCGAGTCGGTGATCGGCGCAGGTAAATTTTTCGGGCTCGGCGCCAAGCGCGACGGTTCCACCCAGGCGAACGCGGTCTACGTGCAAGACGTGGCCACCGCCGCCGGCGCGGATGTCGGCGGCGAGATTGCCGCGCAGACGGAATCCATTTTCTCGCGCCTCGGCTCCATGCTGTCAAACCTGCTCGGCACGCTCGGCTCGCTGCTGTCGAGCCTGTTGAGTTCGCTCGGATCGGCCTTGTCGGGGCTAGCGGGCGGCATCGGCACGCTGTTCGGTTTTGCGGAGGGCGGCTATACCGGCGCGGGCGGCAAATACCAGCCGCGCGGGATTGTGCACGGCGGCGAGTATGTGTTCAGCGCCGCCGCCGTGCGCCGCCTGGGCGTGGGCATGCTGGACAACATGCACCGCATCAGCTCGGGTAACTTCATGCCCGCCGCGCCGCGCCTCAGTTACGCTGAGGGCGGACTGGTGAATCTGCCTGGCGCACCGAACGTGTCATTCAGCATGAAGAACATCAACGTGCTGGATCCGTCGCTGGTGGCGGGCTTTCTTGCCACTACTAGCGGCGAGCGTGCGATTCTGAATATTATCGAGCGCAACCCTGGCGCAATCCGCCAGGTGATCGGCTGACCCTCTTGTCAGGCTGAGTGCCAGCGCGTCGTTCAGCCATGCGCTGGATGCATCCGCTAAAGGCTAGGCGTAGCTTCAACCCCTGCCGCACAACCCGCCCAAGTGGCGGGTTTTTTATGCGAGTGACACGGTGTATCCAGCATGGCGTTGTGGCGGGTTTTCATGTTTGCAAAAAGCGGTGGTGTATCCAGCCGTGTATCCAATTCAAGGTGTATCCGGCGGGATACCGCAGCGCATAAGGCTTTTATCAGCTATGTTTCTTGTTGCCCATGCATACAAATAGTACCCGTACCATCATCTACTCCATCAACCCCTTGCCTCGCCGTGCTACGCCCTGAAAATTGGACTTTCCGGGTACCGCATGGGTATTGTATACGCATGCCACACTCCGCCATCAGCCTTGAGCAACTGCGCACCTTTATCGGTCGGCGGGTACGCCATACCGGCATTGATTGCCAGGTCATCGAGGTACTGGAGGATGGCCCGGCACTGGTACTGCAAGACTGCGAACAGCACACCGTGATCCAGCCAGACCAGCATGGCGAGGCACACCGCCGTGTCGCCCCCACGTTTATTGTACCGCTGGCGGGCGATGAGCCAGGCGAATTAAATCCGGCCTTTATACATTTGCGACTATTTTCCCGCTGAGACCAACAGCCGCTCCACGCGCGCGATATCCTGCTCGCTGTCCACACCGGGACCCGGCGTCTCCTGGGCCAGATCCACGTGAATACGATGGCCCTGCCACAGAATACGCAACTGCTCCAGCGCCTCTGTACGTTCCAGCACGCTCTCCGACCAGCCAGCATAGTGCTTGAGAAAACCGGCACGGTAAGCGTAAAGTCCGATATGCCGGAAATGCTGGGTATCCGCCGGGAGCTGCTGGCCTCCCTGGGCAAATGCCTGCCGGTGCCAGGGTATCGGTGCCCGACTAAAATAAAGGGCATAGCCCTGGCTGTCGACAACCACCTTGCATACATTGGGGTCGAACAAATCATCGGCCTCGGTAATCATCTCACACAAGGTCGCGACAGAGGCCTGGGTGTGGTTTGCAAGATTCCGGGCAGACTGACGGATGATGGCAGGCGGAATCAACGGCTCGTCACCCTGCACGTTGACCACTACCTCGTCGTCATCCAGATTCAGGCTGGCCGCTACCTCGGCAATCCGCTCCGTGCCTGAGCGATGATGCATCGAGGTCATACACACTTCGGCATCGAAAACACGTGCGGCCTGTGCAATGCGCTCATCGTCAGTGGCAATAATGACGCGATTTGCACCGCTTTCCAACGCACGCCGATAGACGTGCTCCAGCATCGGCCTGCCGGCAATTGTGCGCAACGGCTTGCCCGGCAGCCGGGTGGAAGCGTAGCGCGCCGGGATGACCACATCGAAGCTCACGTCGGATCTTCGCTCTGCAGGCGTCGCGCCTCCTGCTCCAGCATCACAGGGATGTCATCACGTATCGGGTAAGCCAGCTTGTCCCACTTGCAGATCAACTCTGCAGCCGACTTGTCATACAGCAACGGCCCTTTGCATACAGGGCATACCAGAATATCAAGCAGCCTTGGATCCATACACTCTCTTCTCCAGAAATTCTGACAATCTCGCGCCAAAGGCAGGGTCAAGCTCCGCCGTGACTGGCACATACCAATAGTGCGGTTTTGCCACCTGTCCGCACTTTACCGCATCCTTTTCGGTCATGAGGACATTGCGCCCGTCATCGAAATTGAAATCCTGTGCGGTATAGCGGTGGTGATCCGGAAAGGCATGCTCGATGACCCGCAATCCTGACAACCGCAGTTGCTCAAAAAACCGCACGGGATTACCGATAGCGGCAACGGCATGCACCGTCTCGGCAGCAAAGCTTGCTATTGTTCGCCTGCGCTCTTTATCCGTCAGGCTACATGCATCACCCGGTTGCAATACCATGGCGTGCTCACCTGCCCGGGCTCTGCCGCCATTACATATTCTGAGATCAACGGTCTCCCAGCGCGCAGGGCGCTCCCGCAGAGGGCCTGCCGGCAGGCAATGGTTATTGCCAAAGCGCCGCATACCGTCAACCACGGCAATTTCGATATCGCGTGCCAGCGCATAGTGCTGCAAGCCGTCATCGGCTATCAGGACGTCACAGCTGGCGGCCAGCTGGCGTGCGGCATCAAGCCGATACGGCGCCACCACCACCGGGCAGGCACTGCGGCGCGCAAGCAATACAGCCTCATCACCGGCAAGTTCGGTATCGGTATCCGCATGCACTGTCAGAGGATAGTGCGTTGCCTTGCCTCCATAGCCACGGCTCACTATGCCCGGCTTCCGGCCGTGTGCCCTCAGGTATTCCGCCAGCCAGATGACGAGCGGAGTCTTGCCTGTGCCACCCACCGTGATATTACCCACCACTATAACAGGGACACCCACCTTGATCGTCCGCAGTACCCCCGCACGATATAAACTCCGACGCAGCATGACCACCAGCGCATACAGCCATGAAAGCGGCAACAACAGGACTGCCACAGGGTTGTTGCTGTACCAGTAGTAGTCCAGACGCTTCATCAAGACAAATGTGACGTAGTGGCCTGCTGTGTGTGCCCCGGCGCAGGATCACGAAACTGCATCTTATGCAGCGCAGCATAGTGGCCATTGCGCGCCAGCAAATCACCGTGCCTGCCCTGCTCGACAATACGTCCGGCGTGCAGCACGATAATCAGATCGGCCCTTTCAACGGTGGAAAGGCGGTGCGCAATCACCAACGTGGTGCGCGTGCGCATCAGGCGCTCGAGTGCTGACTGGATGTAGCGCTCCGACTCGGTATCCAGCGATGATGTCGCTTCATCCAGAATCAGTATCGGCGCATTCTTCAACAGGGCGCGTGCAATCGCCAGACGCTGGCGCTGCCCCCCCGAAAGCAATACCCCATTTTCCCCCACCAGGGTATCCAGACCCTGGGGCAACTGGCGGATAAACTCCATGGCATGGGCCGCCTCTGCGGCCTCGACAATCTCGCTCTCGCTTGCGGTATCGAGCCTGCCATAAGCGATATTGTGTGCGATCGTATCGTTGAACAGGATTACATCCTGGCTGACCAGTGCGATCTGGTCACGCAGGCTGCTGAGTTGCAGGCTGCGAATGTCGTGATCATCAATGGTAATACTGCCGCTGCTGACGTTGTATAAACGCGGCAACAGGCTGACCAGTGTTGACTTGCCGCTGCCGGATCGCCCTACCAGCGCAATGGTCTGGCCCGGCTCTGCCTTGAAGCTGACATCATTCAGTACACTGCCCTTGCTCTCATCATAGCCGAACGAAACGTTATGATATTCCACCGCGCCCTGCGCCCGCGCGATGCTCTGCGTACCGTCATCTGTTTCGGCGGCATTATCGAGAAAGCCGAAAATGCTGTCTGCGGCTGCAATACCACGCTGCAGCGTGGCGTTGATGGTCGTGATCCGCTTCATCGGCCCGAGCATGAGCACCATGGCGGCCACAAATGACATGAATGTACCTACGCTGATGGAAGCCAGCATCTCATCCAGCGTGGCGATATAGACAATCCCCGCCAACGCGCACGCCGTGACCAGCTGGATCAGTGCGGTACTGGTGGCCGAGGTCGCCGTCATCTTCATGTTCAGATGACGATTGGCTTCGTTGGTGCGCGCAAAGCGGTTCGCCTCATATACCTGCACTCCAAACACCTTGATCACCCGGTGCGCCTTGATCGCCTCCTCGGAGACATGCGTGATATCACCCATCGACCCCTGGATGCGCGTGCTGATACGACGGAATCGTCGATTGATATAAAGTACCATGAAGGCAATGAAGGGGCCCGCCAGCAGAAATGTCAGCGCCAGAATAACATTGAGATACAGCATCCACGCGACCAGACCGATCACGGTCAATGTGTCTTTTATGATCACAGTGATGGCGCTGGTGGAGGCCTGGGTGACCTGCTCCACGTTGTAGATCAACCGGGACAGCAGCTGGCCGGAGGAATGGTTATCGTAAAAGGCGGCTGGCAGCGCCAACAGGTGGCGGAACATCCGGTCACGCAGGTCATTCACCACCCTGCGTCCCATCCACGCCAGACCATAGCTGGAGACGAACGATGCGATACCGCGTATCACAAACAGGCCTACCAGCCAGATCGGCATCATGCGGATGATATCCGGATCCTTGGCTACAAAGCTGCCGTCAGCGAGTGGCTTGATGAGCGCCGCGAAGCTGGTTTCGGTCGCGGCAAAAAACACCATCGCCAGCGTCGCGATTGAAAATGCCTTCCAATAGGGGGTTGCATAACGTAACAGACGCCGGTAAACGGTCGTTGCGCTCGCCTGGGTATGGGTCATGCGGGCACGCTGTCTCAGGGCTGTCCTGCTGCGGGATTCTGCGTGGCCAGGGTGAAATTCACCAGCCCAAGCTGTCGGGCAACATCCATAACGGTAATGACTGCCTGATGGGGTGTCTTGGCATCGGCGCTGATGATGACCGGTACATCCTTGTTCTGTGCGAGTGACTGCTGCAAGGCGCGCTTCAGGGTTTCCGGTGCCGTATTCACCACCAACTGCTGGTCGATATAGTAACGCCCCTCGGCGTCAATCACGATCTCCAGTTTCTGCTCCTGCTCGATATCGGCCTCGGCAGATGCTTCAGGCAGCGTGAGCTTGATACCGGAGTCACGATTGAATGTTGTGGTCACCATAAAGAAGATGAGCAACATGAACACGACGTCGATCAGCGGGATCAGATTCAGCTCCGGATCCTCGCGGGTGGTGCGACGCAGGTTCATGGATGCGCCTCATGCTCGCGGTCGCCGTGCAACACCTCAACCATCTTGATAGCCTGTTGCTCCATCGCTACCACCAGTTCGTCAATGCGTCCGCGAAAGTAACGGTAAAACATCAGGCTGGGGATACCTACGCACAGGCCAGCCGCCGTGGTAATCAGTGCCTTGGCGATGCCGCCTGCCATTTCCGAGGGATTGCCGACACCATGCACGTTGATGGAGTTAAATACCTCTATCATTCCGAAAACCGTACCCAGCAGACCCAGCAGTGGCGTCACGGATGCGATAGTGCCAAGCGCATTCAGAAAGCGCTCCATCTCATGCACCACATGCCGCCCGGTTTCCTCGATACTCTCGCGCATGACCTCACGACTGTGATGCAGATTGACCAGGCCAGCAGCCAATATGCAACCCAGCGGAGAACTCTTGCGCAGATTGTCGATCTGGGCGGCATTGATCTGGTTGCTTTTGGCCCAATGCCAGATTTGCCCCAGCAGGTAATGCGGTGCGACATGCCTGGTCTGCAGAGCCCAGAAACGTTCAAGGATGATGGCGGTGGCGGCGGCAGAGCACAACAATATCGGCCACATCAGCCAGCCGCCTGCCTTGATAATTTCTAGCACGTTCGTCTACCTGCCATTAACCCAGCCTGTGTCACGCTGCCCGCCCCTCCCCGTTCAGCATGATTACTGTACCACATCCTGCAATACACCATCGCTGAGGGTAAGCACCCGCTGCATGCGGGCAGCCAGTGCCGGATCATGCGTCACCACTACCAGACTGGTGTGCAATGCTGCATTGATCTCCAGCATCAGTTCGTACACTTGCCCGGCATTGCGCCGGTCAAGGTTTCCTGTGGGCTCATCCGCCAGCACGCATTGTGGCGAGGTTACCAGTGCACGCGCCACAGCCGCCCGCTGGCGTTCGCCACCGGACAGCTCGCCTGGCCGGTGCTCAAGGCGTGTCACCAATCCGACCTTTTCCAGCAGTACTCGCGCCTTTGCTTCCGCCTCATGTGGCGCGAGTCCACGAATCAATAGCGGCATACTCACATTTTCCAGCGCAGTAAATTCAGGCAACAGGTGATGGAACTGGTACACAAAGCCCAGCGCGCGATTACGCAACCGTCCACGCTCGGCATCGCTGGAGGTTGCCATGCTGCGCCCTTGCACCCACACCTCCCCGGCTGTGGGAACATCCAGCCCGCCGAGCAGATGCAACAGCGTACTCTTGCCAGAACCCGATGCACCGATGATGGCCACACTCTCGCCAGCAGCGATGGAGAGGTCCACGTTTTTCAATACCTCCGCGTACAAGCCGCCTTCGCTAAACGTCTTCGTCAGCCCCCGACACTCCAACACCGGCGTACTATTCATAGCGCAGGGCTTCCGCTGGCTGGCAGCGGGCGGCCCGCCACGCCGGATAGAGTGTGGCAAGCAGGCTCAGCACGAAGGCTACCGCACTGATGCTGATGACATCGCTCCAGTGCATGTCGGATGGTACCTCGCTGATCAGATACACCTCCGCCGACAGAAATTGCACACCGAAGGTATGCTCGATCCACGGCACCAGGGTCTCGACATTGAGCGCCAGCACCACTCCGCTTACTGCGCCCAGCAGGGTGCCCATAATACCTATCACCAGCCCCTGTACCGTGAAAATGGCAAGTATGCTCGCCGGTGTGGCGCCGAGTGTACGCAGAATCGCAATATCAGCCTGCTTGTCAGTGACTACCATGACCATGGTAGAAACAATATTGAATGCTGCGACCGCGACAATCAGCGTGAGAATAATAAACATGATGCGTTTTTCCAGTGCTACCGCCCGGAAAAAACTGACATGCTGACGCGTCCAGTCTGTGCCCATGTACTGCGCCGGCAATATCTGCATGAGGTCACGCACCACTGTCGGCGCCAAAAACAGGTCATCCAGTTTGAGGCGCACACCTGTTACTTTGCCTTCTATCTGGAACAGGCGCGCAGCATCCTCCATGTGCATCAAGGCCAGGTTACCGTCATATTCATTGTTGCCGACGTGAAATATGCCTGTTACCGTGAAGCGCTTCAGGCGCGGCAATACACCCACAGGCGTCACCATCGCCTGCGGCGTCACCAGTGTGACCTTGTCGCCTACCTCCACACCCAGATAACGGGCCAGTGCTTGCCCCAGCACGATATCGAATGACCCCGGCGTAAGATCGGCCAGTTGCCCGGCCACCATTTTCTGGTCGATGTAGGAGACCTTGGGTTCTTCTTGCGGCAGGATGCCCCGTACCAGCACGCCACTTACCACCTGCGCGTTGGTCAGCATCCCTTGCGCCTCGATATAGGGTGCCATGCCCTGAATACGCGGATGCTGCAAGACCTGATTTTCCAGCACGCGCCAGTCGCTGAGCGTGCCATCGACACCGGTGAGTGTTGCATGCGCAGTCATACCCAGAATCCCCTCGCGTATCTCACGCTGGAAGCCATTCATGACCGAAAGCACGGTGATCAGTGCCGCGACGCCCAGCGCGATACCGAGGATAGAAGTCAGTGAAATAAACGAGATGAAGTGATTACGGCGCTTGGCGCGCGTATAGCGCAGTCCTACGAAGAGTTCCAGCGGCCTGAACATGAGTCCACATTAAAACATATTCATAAAAAAAATGCGCCTCAGCGGGTGCCGAGACAGGCTACCCCTGCTGTTTGAGCCCCGCAATAAAACTGGGAGCGCCCAGTCTGTACTATCTGAAACAACCCTGGAAAATCCAGCCATGTATCGGGTAATCAGAAACTGTCGCTCAGCGTGAAGATACGCTGGGTCACCGGGAAAAGAACCGTTGTATATCTCAGTGCAAGTAGTGCACGCTAAATGAGACAATGGATTGGCAACGAGGCGGGGCCTCATAAAAATTTTTATAATAATAAAAAACACAATTATTAACAATAAGATATAAAACAATACTAAAGTTAAATATGCAATATAAAACCCATCCAAACACCCACCTGCCCCCCGAATGGTCACCGCAACAGGCGATCATGCTCACCTGGCCGCATGTCCACAGCGACTGGCGTCCGTGGCTTAGGCAAGTCGAGCCGGTGTTTATTGCCATTGCACACGCTGCGGCTGAACACGAGCACCTCATCATCAGCGCGTACGATGCCGGGCATCGCACACACATACAAACACTGCTGCACCAGGCCGGCATCGACCCTGGCCGCGTCGGCCTGTATATCGCCCCCTCCAATGATACCTGGGTACGCGACCACGGCCCCATCACTGTCACTACGGACGGCACATTGGAGTTGCTTGATTTCAGCTTCAACGGCTGGGGCGGAAAATTCGACGCCAGCCTGGACAACACCCTGACCCGTCGACTGCATGGCCAGGGCGCTTTTGGCGCCACACCCATCACTACTCTGGGATTTGTATTGGAAGGCGGCAGCCTGGAGGTGGACGGTGCTGGCAACTTGCTCACTACCGAGCGCTGCCTGCTGTCGCCGCAGCGTAATCCCACGCTCACCCGTAGCCAGATCGAGTCGTATTTGCGCGAGTGGCTGGGCGTCACCCGCGTGCTGTGGCTCCGGCACGGCTATCTCGCCGGCGATGATACTGACAGCCACATCGACACCTTGGCGCGCTTCTGCGCTGCGGACACGATCTGTTACGTGGCCTGCGATGACCCCCATGACGAACATTACGCCGAACTCAACGCCATGGCGCAGGAGCTGCGCGCGTTGCGGATGTCTTCCGGCACCCCTTATCGGCTGGTTGCCCTGCCCTGGCCCAAGGCCAAATACGGCGAGGATGGCAAGCGTCTGCCCGCCAGTTACGCCAACTTTCTGATCATCAATGGTGCGGTGCTCGCACCCACCTATGATGACCCGGCAGATGCAGCCGCACTGGCTGTACTGCAGTCATGCTTTCCGGATCGCCGCATCATCGCAATCCCCTGTCTGCCGCTCATCCGCCAATACGGCAGTCTGCATTGCGTGACCATGCAGATACCCGCCGCAGTACTGTAAACTGTGCCCATGGAAACAAAACGACTCACCGTCGCGCTGATACAGCAGCAGGTTCAGACCTCTGACGTGCACGCCAATCTTGCAGCCAGCCTGCAGGCGGTGCGTGAAGCCGCCCGTGCGGGCGCACAACTGGTGGTACTCCAGGAGCTGCATCTCGGCCCCTACTTCTGCCAGACCGAAGACGCACGCAACTTTGATCTCGCCCAGACCATCCCCGGCCCCGCCACTGAGGCTATCGGTGCACTTGCCGCCGAACTGGATCTGGTCATTGTTGCCTCGCTGTTCGAACGGCGCGCGGCAGGGATCTACCACAATACCGCCGTCGTGCTGGAACGGGACGGCACTGTCGCCGGAAAATACCGCAAGATGCACATCCCGGATGATCCGGGCTATCACGAAAAATTCTATTTCACGCCGGGCGACCTGGGCTTCACGCCGATCAAGACCTCGCGCGGGACGCTGGGCGTGCTGGTGTGCTGGGATCAGTGGTACCCGGAGGCCGCGCGCCTGATGGCGCTCGGCGGTGCCGACCTGCTCATCTACCCGACTGCCATCGGCTGGGATCCGAACGATGATGCGCAGGAGCAGGCGCGCCAGCGTGAGGCCTGGATTACCATCCAGCGTGCACACGCCGTGGCCAATGGCCTGCCGGTGCTGGTGTGCAACCGTACCGGCTTTGAAGCCGACCCGACGGGGCGTAGCGCGGGAATCCGCTTCTGGGGTTCGAGTTTTACCGCAGGCCCCCAGGGTGAGCTGCTGGCGCAGGCGCCACAAGATACGCCGACTACCCTGATCGCTGAAATTGATCTCGCCCACAATGAACAGGTGCGGCGTATCTGGCCGTATCTGCGCGACCGACGCATCGACGCCTATCAGGATTTGACCCGGCGCTACTGCGATTAACACCCCACACCGTATGAAACATTTTCCACTGGCGCGTGCCGCCGAGTTGCTGGAGTTGATCCTGCGTGGCCGTTTACCCGCCGACCAGCAGATGCAGGCGTATTTCCGCAAACACCGCAACATGGGCGTCAACGACCGGGGCTTCGTCGCCGAAACCGTTTACGGCTGCCTGCGGCGTAAACGTCTGCTGGAACACTTTCTGGGCCCGTCACCTGCTGCACAGGACACCGTCGCCGCCTATCTTGCCGCCGTGCAGGGCTGGAGTGCGCGCGCCCTGGAACAGGCAGGCTGCCGCCCCGGGATCCGGGAGCAGGTGGCGCATATTCGTGCAACCGATGTCTCCGCCCTGCCCGCTGCCGTACGTGCGGATATGCCTGACTGGCTGTACGAGCGGCTGGCGGCGCAACTGGGCGAGGCGGAAACCCTTGCACTGGCAGCAGCGCTGAATCAACCCGCGCCAGTCGACCTGCGCGCCAATACGCTCAAGACCACCCCCGCAGAAGCCGCTGCCCTGCTGGAGCAGGAGGGTTACCCCACTGAACCCGGCGCCCTTTCGCCGGTGTGCCTGCGACGGCAGGCGCGCAGCCCCTTGTTTAAAACCCGCGCCTTCAGCGAGGGGCTGATCGAGATACAGGATGAGGGCAGCCAGCTGCTTGCCCCGCTGCTGGAACCACGACGGGGGGAAATGGTAGTGGACTTCTGCGCCGGTGCCGGCGGCAAGACATTGCACCTGGGTGCCTTGATGGACAACACCGGCACCCTCTATGCCTTCGACGTCTCTGCCAGACGGCTTGACCAGCTGAAGCCCCGTCTGCGGCGCGCTGGCCTCGACACAGTACGCAGCGTTGTCATAGAGCATGAACGCGACCCACGCGTATTACGCCTGCGCGGCAAAATAGACCGCGTGCTGGTGGACGCGCCCTGCACCGGGCTGGGCACACTGCGCCGTAACCCGGACATCAAATGGCGGGCACACGCGCTCGACGAAATCACAGCACTGCAACGCCGCATACTGGCGGCGGCGGCCGAACTGGTCAAACCGGGCGGGCGGCTGGTATACGCCACCTGCAGCCCGCTGCACGAAGAGAACGAGGCAGTCATTGAGGCGTTTCTGGCCGAGCAGCCCGAGTTCAGCATCCTGCCTGCGGGCGCCATTCTGGCACGCAGGCATGTGCCCATCAGCCTCCCGGAAACCACCCCAGCCCTCCACCTCTACAGCCATCGCCACCCTACCGACACCTACTACGCGGTTGCTCTGGAACGTGCCCCCCGCGCCTGATTGTGCCATAATGCGCGGCTTGAACAGGTCGGGCCAGGCCGCTCCGGAAACCATCTAAACCGCAAGCAGATTCCATCATGATACTCATCCTCAAGCCGGACACCGACAAGCACAGCGCTGACTACCAGACGCTTATCAAGCATCTCGAAAATCTTTCCGAGATCAAGGTGCGCGTGCATGATGAAGTAGGCGCGCAACGTACCCTTACCGAGATTTACCTGATCGGTAATACGCTGTCGCTCGGGCTGGAGGACATGAACAATCTGCCCTGTGTCGAACGCGCGGTCCGGGTAACCGAGGAATACCGCATTCTTGGCCGCCACAAGGATGACAACCGCGACACCCATTTCGACTATAACGGTGTGCGTTTCGGGCAGGACACTCTCAACATTTTCGCCGGCCTGTGTGCCGTCGATACACCCGAACACGTCGAAATGATGATGCAGGCCCTGCGCGATCATGGCCAGGTCTGTACCCGTATGGGCGCCTACAAGCCGCGCACCAACCCCTACTCCTTCCAGGGCCACGGCAAGAACTGCCTGCCGTATGTCTTCGAGCTCGCAGGCAAATACGGCATCAAGGTCATTGCAATGGAAGTGATGCACGAGTCACACGTGGAGGAAATACGGCAGGCGCTACGCCAGACCGGCAACCCTACCGGCATCGTGCTTCAGATCGGAACCCGCAACACCCAGAACTTCGAGCTGCTCAAGGTGGTCGGACGACAGCACGAATTTCCAGTGCTGCTCAAACGCGGCTTCGGCATTACGCTGGAGGAATCACTCAACGCGGCGGAATATCTTGCCAGCGAAGGCAACCGTAATGTGGTCTTTGGCCTGCGCGGCATGAAGACCAACGCGGGCGATCCACACCGCAATTTCGTCGACTTCGCCCATGTGCCGGTGGTGAAACGTCTCACCCGCATGCCGGTCTGCATTGATCCATCCCATTCCGTGGGTACGCGCGACATGGCGCCTGATGGCATCCTCGACATTGTGCATGTGGCTGCACAGGGTGTCGTTGCCGGGGCCAACATGATACTGATAGACTTTCACCCGGCGCCGCACAAGGCGCTGGTGGACGGACCGCAGGCACTCACGCTGAAAGAGCTGCCCTGGTTCCTCGAAGACGTGCGCATTGCGCGCGAGGCCTACGAGCAGCGCCGCGCCAACGCCAAAACCTTGCTGACCTAAAGGAAGCCCCGAAAGCTCCATCCCCGGATTTTCCAGCGATGAAAGCAACCCACGTGGTTTTTGCCCTTCATCGTTTAATCAAGCACTTGGGCGGTTGATAAACAGCGGTGCATCCCTGCACCATAGGGAGCCTCTGAATAAATAAGAGGCTCTCTAGCCTCCAGTGCGTGCGCCGAGAATCTCCGCCAACCTCTCTGGCGGGACGTAGCCCGGTATCAAGCTGCCATCTTCGAGGATAAGCGTAGGTGTGCCTGAAATACCGATTTTCCTGGCGGCCTGCAGGTGTATCTGCACCGGATCGTCACAGGTTTTCTTCGCCATCTCCTCACCGCGCTTGGCCCGGGTCATGGCCACCGCGCGATCCTTGGCACACCACACGGAAACCGATTTCTCATATGATGGGGTATCCACCCCGCTACGCGGGAAGGCCAGGTAACGCATCTTGATGCCCTGCTTGTTGTATGCCGGCATTTCACCGTGCATCTTCCTGCAGTAGGCACAATCCGGGTCGGTAAACACCGTAATCGTATGCTTTACCTGCTTTGGCGCGTAGACGATCATGCTGTTCTCGTCGATGGCGCTGACTATCTTGAGACGGGCCTGGCTCCGGTTAACTTCGGTCAGGTTCTCGCCACGCTCGACATCAATCAGATCACCCTGCAACAGATAGCGGCCGTCCAGGGTCATGTACAGCACGGTAGCACCGTAGCCAATCTCATACATGCCCGGAATCGCAGACGGCTTGATACTGTCTGGTGTGGTTCCAGGTAACAGGGTGGCCAGTGCAGCCTTGAGCTTGGTGGTATCTTCCACGGGCATAGCGGGTGCGATTACGCCCAACCATAGAAAACCCAACAATCCCGCCGCCATTGATTTATGTGTCACGTCTCATCCTTATTTAGTCAGTATCAGTCACGAAAATTGATGTATTGCAGCGGCAACTCAAGTTTGGCGTTGCGCAGCAGCGCCATCACCTCCTGCAGGTCGTCACGCTTCTTGCCGCTTACACGTACCTGTTCGCCCTGAATGGCCGCCTGCACCTTCAGCTTTGAATCTTTTATCAGTTTGACGATCTTCCTGGCCAGATCACTCTCGATACCCTGGCGCACGGTGATTTTCTGCAAGGCCTTGCTGCCACTGATCTCAATCTTGTCTGCCTTGAGCACGCCGACATCGACACCGCGCTTGGCCAGCTTGCTGTGCAGGATGTCACTGATCTGCTTGATCTGGAACTCGTTGTCCGCGTGCAGCGTGAGCAGCGCTGCTGCCTGCTCGACGTTGGCTCCGCTGCCTTTGAAATCAAAGCGCGTACCGATCTCGCGATTGCACTGGTCAAGCGCATTGGCGAGTTCATGCATGTCAACTTCAGAGACTACGTCGAATGATGGCATAGTGCCTATTATTTACGGAAACGTTGGAAAACTCTACTCATGACTGGAGAAATCTGTTGCCGTCCCGGCGAAACTTCAGCTTTACAAACAAATCCCTGCCCGGCCCTCCATGGCCGGGCGTTCGGCGATTTCATCGCCTCACCCACGCGGATGATGCTGCGCATGCAGATTTTTTAAACGCTCACGCGCAACGTGGGTATAAATCTGGGTGGTGGATAAATCACTATGCCCCAGCAACATCTGCACCACGCGCAAATCAGCGCCGTGATTCAGCAAGTGGGTGGCAAACGCGTGACGCAGGGTGTGGGGTGACAGCGGCTTGGTAATCGCAGCACGCAGTGCGTGGCGTTTAATGAGATACCAGAACCCCTGCCGGGTGATCGCCCCACCGCGCCGCGTAGGGAACAGAAAGGCGCACGTCCGCCCTTGCAGCAACTGTGGCCGGGACTCCGCCAGATGCCGCTCCAGCCATACCCGCGCCTCTTCACCGAAGGGCACCAGGCGCTCTTTCGAGCCTTTACCGGTGATCCGCAACACCCCTTGGTGCAGGTTGATCTGTGCTGCCGTGAGCTGCACCAATTCAGAGACCCGCAGGCCGCAACCATAGAGCAACTCAAGCATCGCACGGTCACGCAGCCCCAGCGCAGTCTCGACCACCGGCGCGGCCAGCAGCGCCTCGACCTCCGCCTCCGTCAGCGACGCGGGCAGATTGCGCCCTGTGCGCGGCATGTCCACCTGCGCAGTGGGATCCTGCGCCATACGACCCTCCCGCAACCAAAAGCGGTAAAACCGGCGCAAGGCCGAAATCAGCCGGGCACGCGAGCGGGGCTTTCTGCCCTGTCCGGCACACACCTCCAGATACTCCAATACATGTCTGCGCTCGCAATCCATCAGGCTGCACTGTCTTTCTGCCAGCCAGCGCGCGCACCCTTGCAGATCATTGCGGTAAGCGGCAAGCGTGTTGGTGCTCAGCCCCTGCTCCATCCACACGCGGTCGAGAAAACTCTCAATCAGCGCCTGCTCGGCCTCTGACAGCAATACTGGCGGGTGTTCAGCCGCCACGCTGTTCATGGCTGAGCAACCAGCGCTTGAGTTGGAGGTTGCGACCTGTAGCTGCACCTGCATAGCCGCCCATGCCGTCCCGCGCCACCACGCGATGACAGGGCACGATAATCGGCACCGGATTGGCACGGCAGGCATTGCCTACAGCGCGGGCGCCGGTTGTCAGCTGCGCGGCCAGCGCGCCATAGCTGAGGGTGGCGCCAGGCGGGATGCGCATGAGCGCCCGCCATACCTTTTGTTGGAACGGGGTTCCCTGCAACGCCAGCGGGACTGAAAAAACATGGCGCGGATCAGTGAAATAGCGACGCAACTGCTCCGTCACTCGCAGGGCGAGGGCTGTGGCAGGTGTGAGATCAGCATGGTGCGAGGGAAGAAAATCGATACTGACAAGGGCGGAGGAGTGCAGGCGCACACCCAGCTTGACCCGTAAATCCGCAGGGGCAGGCAGTATGGCCGCGTAGGTCGTTTCAGCGACCGGCGCGGCCACAGACGGCTACAGCTTTTCCTGAATGCGCGCTTCCTTGCCTTTCAGCTCGCGCAGGTAGTAGAGCTTGGCACGACGCACTGCGCCACGACGCTTCACGCTGATGTCGTGAATGCTCGGGCTGTAGGTCTGGAATACACGCTCCACGCCCTCGCCGTGCGATATCTTGCGGACGGTAAAGGCGGAGTTGAGCCCGCGATTGCGGCGCGCAATCACTATACCCTCGAAGGCCTGCAAACGCTCACGCGTGCCTTCCTTGACCTTGATTTGCACTACGACGGTATCGCCCGGCGAAAAATCCGGTACCTTACGCGTCATTTGTTCGGCTTCGATTTGCAGAATGATGTTGCTCATGGTGGTGTATCCCTGTCCTAAATATTTAACATCAGTTTTGTTCTTTAATAAACTCATCCAGCAGACTGCGCTGTTCCTGCGTAAGCTCAATACCTTCCAGCAATTCGGGCCTTCTCAGCCAGGTACGTCCCAGTGACTGCTTGGCGCGCCAGCGCGCTATCGCGCGGTGATCCCCGCTCAGCAGCACCTCCGGCACCCGCAGCCCGTCAATCTCCTCGGGCCGCGTATAGTGCGGCGTGTCCAACAGCCCGCCCGAAAACGAATCCTGCAACGCCGAATCTTCATGCCCCAGCGCGCCCGGCAACAGGCGCGTGATGGCATCAATCATCACCATCGCCGCCAGCTCGCCACCGGAGAGCACATAATCACCGATCGACCATTCTGCATCAACCTGCGTGGCGATCACGCGCTCATCTATCCCCTCATAGCGCCCGGCCACCAGCACCAGGCGCGCATGCGCGGCAAGCGCCTCTACTCCGGCCTGATCCAGCCGCCGCCCCTGTGGCGTAAGGTAGACCACATGGGCCCTGTCCCCGCCCGTGCCGCGTGCGGCATTAATCGCGTCGCGTAGCGGCTGTACCTGCATCACCATGCCGGGGCCGCCCCCGTAAGGGCGGTCATCCACCGTGTGATGGCGATCATGCGCGTAATCGCGCGGATTCCAGCGCGTGAGACGCAGCACGTCGCTCTTCAGCGCCCGGCTGGTAATGCCATAATCCGCCAGCGCATCAAACATCTGCGGGAACAGCGTAACGACTGCTATTTCCACCGCTAAAATTCCGGATCCCAATCCACGCGCATCACGGCCTGCGCAGGGTCAATCTCATGCACCACCTGTCCCGGGATATAGGGGATCAGCCGTTCCCGTTCACCCTTGACCACCAGCACATCATTCGAACCGGTCTCCAGCAGGTGATCAATCACGCCGAGCTCAAGCCCCGCCAGCGTCACCACCTTGAGACCTACCAGGTCAGCCCAGTAATACTCACCCTGCCCCAGCGGCGGCAGTTGATCACGGTTGACAGCGATCTCCGCCCCCAGCATCGACTGGGCAGCATCACGATCCTGATGCGCTTCAAACCGAACCACAATGCCTTTATCCTGGCTACGACTCTCTGCGACCGCCTGTTCCAGCCACGGCGCATCCGTTGCTGCGTTAGCTGCACGCAGATACCACGGACGGTAGTGCAGGATATTTTCCAGCGGCGACGTGTAGGAAACAATCTTCAACCAGCCGCGCACCCCAAACAGGCCTGCAACCCGGCCTACCCCGATCAGGCTTGGTGCTCCTGCACCGCCGCCGGACAACTCAGGCCGCGTGATTCTTGATGAGCCCTGCAACACGCTCGGACGGCTTTGCGCCCTTGGATATCCAGTAGCCAATCCGTTCATTGTCCAGCGTCAGCTTTACTTCGCCACCGGTGGCGACAGGATTATAGAATCCTACGCGCTCGATATAGCGCCCGTCGCGCGGCTGACGGTTATCTGTCACAACGATGTTGTAAAATGGCCGCTTTTTCGCGCCGCCACGAGCCATGCGTATGGTTACCATGCGTCCTCTACCCTCAAAATCGGCCCACGTGCCCAGACGGCAAGAGCCTGAAAATCCCAGCATTGTACGCCAAAAATACACCCCAAGGAAGAGCCTGCGACTGCCCCCCCTGCGGCATCATGGCTTAGCAGGTTGTTGAGAAGCAGCCTGCGTGCAGCCCAGGGATGGGCCGCCATTTTTCAAACACGCTGCAGGGGTTTGAGAAATGGCGCAAAGCGAAAATGACCTTTTTCGCTCTTACCGACTGCCATGGCGGCATTCGGCATGTCGCTGCGTTCCGCCGTTGCGGGTGCGCAGGGAAAGTATGGGCGGATGCGGCGATCTCATTCAGGTGCCCGGCAGCGCTTTCTTTTCTCGCAAAAACTGCTCTATCTGCTCCGCCGGAACCGCTGGAGTGAGCAAGTACCCCTGCATCTCGTCGCATTTGAGCAGCCTCAGCAAATTCGCCTGCTCCTCGGTCTCCACGCCTTCTGCAATCACCCGCAGTTTCAGGGAATGCGCCAGGGAAATGATGGCGGAGACGATGCTCAGGTCATCAGCGTTGCTGGTCATGTTTATGATGAACGCCCGGTCGATCTTCAAGGCGTTGACAGGCAGCTTGGCGATATAGCTGAGCGAGGAGTAGCCGGTGCCGAAGTCGTCGATCGCGATCTCGATGCCCATCTCCCGAATGCCCCGGAGCTTTTGGATATTGGCCTCTATGTCTTGCATGACCAGACTCTCGGTTATCTCGAGTTCCAGCCTGCCGGCCACATCTCCGTCACCCTTCACCACGCGCTCCATCATGCTGACGAAATCTTTCTGTTGTAACTGAACCGGAGAGACATTGACGGCGATCCTTGGAGATCGCAGCCCTTTCGTCTGCCACACCAGAGAATCCGATACCGCTTTTTCCAAGGCCCACTGACCTGCCTCTATAATCATTCCGGTTTCTTCGAGCAAGGGAATGAACTTCATCGGCGGCACCAGGCCGGTTTCAGGATCGTTCCAGCGCAGCAGCGCCTCCAACCCGCAAATCCGCCCGTTCTTGAGATTGACCTTGGGCTGGTAATGCAGCACCAGTTGTTCCTGTTCCAGCGCCCGGCGCAGCTTGTTTTCGAGCGTCAGCTTCTCGGCAGCGCGGGCATTGAACTCAGGAGCGTAAAACAGGTACCTGTCGCCGGAAAGCTTGGCTTTTCCCAGCGCCGCATCGGCATTGCGTAACAGGGTCTCGGCGTCCTCGCCGTCGGTGGGATAACACGATACCCCTATCCTCGCCGAAACGTGCAGCTCCTGCCCACCGATCAGGAACGACTGATCCCGAATCGCCGACAACATACGTTCCAGGACATGAACGATGTTTACTTTTTCATCATGGCGGCGGGAGACGATGCCGAAGTAGTCGGCTGAAAAATGGGCAAGGATGTCCGTTCCACCGAGCACTCCCTGCAGCCGCTGCGCGACCTGGCGCAACAGATCGTCGCCAACCTGCCGGCCCAGGGTTTCATTGATGCTCCTGAATCGATTGAGGTTGAACATGACTACGGGAAATACTTTATGATCACGGTATGCGGCGCCGATTCGCTGTTCGACCCGATCCTGGAGCAGCGCCCGATTCGGCAGGCCGGTAATCACATCATAGTAGGCGAGATAATTAAGCCTCTCCTCCTTTTCGAGCTTATCCATGGTGAATGAAATGTCGCCCGCCATCTCGACCAGCAGCCGCATCTCCTCTTCGTCGAAAACACCCGCTTCCGGCGCATAGAGCACGAACACGCCGACCGGCCGCCCCTCTACAATCAGCGGAAACACTGCCACGGAGCGATAACCGCGGCTCAATGCCTCGTTACACAAGATATTCATGCGATCATCCGATGCGATATCGTTGCAGATCACCGGCTTCGCCTGTGTGATCGCCTCCGCCGTCAACCGGCAGTTTCCAGGGGTATCGGCCGCGGCGGTCAGGTTGATCTGATCCAGATACCCGTCGTCGCGGCCTGCTCTGGCGACCGGCGTGACCTGCTGCGTGTCCACGTCAAACGTGCCCATCCACGCGAACGTGAACTGGCCATGCTTCACCGCGATGCGGCAGGCTTCGTCGAACAGTTCCTGAGGCTCGCGAACACGCACAATCGTCGTGTTGATGCCACTCAGAACTGCGTACACGCGGTTGAGGCGCATGACCCTGGCCTCCGCGCGCTTGCGCTCCTCGATCTCTGCAGTGAGGGCTGCGGTACGCTGTTCCACCAGGCTTTCCAGGTGCTCGTGCAGCCGGGCGCGCTCCAAGGCGATGGCGACCTGGTTGCCCACGCCGTGCAGCGTTCTCAGGTCGTCTTCATCGAACAGCGTTTCGTCGGCGCCGACCAGGTTCATGATTCCCAGACGGCGGTCGCCGATCCACAGCGGAACGCTGGCATGGTAACGCAGGCCGTGCGCCTCGCCGTTTATCCTGCGTAGCCGCTCGCATTCCATAATATTGGTTGCGCCGTCGAGCTGGCCGGAAAGGAACTGGCGCCGGCACAGGCAATCGCCCTCGAACGCCCCGGTCGCCTCTAGCGCGGGAGGCAGGTTGCGCGCGGCCGCGATGCGGAAACCGGTATCGTTTTCGTGCAGGACGATCCAGCCGGCGCGGACACCGGGCAGATCCAACGCCCGCTCCAGCGCTTTATTGGCCACCTCATGCTCGGTGGCCGCGGCGTTTAAACCCGCCGCGACGCGGTATAGCCCGCTGAGTGACTGGTTGGAGTGCGCGAGCTCGCGCTGCCGTGTTTTGAGTTCCTCATTGAGGTGAACCGCCTCCTCGTAAATCGAAATCAGCAGATCCACGATCTGCTGGCGCTCGGCGGTGATGAAATGTTTCTGGCCGCCCAGCAGGATCTCCACCCCCATCTGCATCTTTTGATTCTTGCGCAGCTCGCAGTTCATCAGGATGTAATCAATGCGCGCGAGCAGGTATTTTTTGTCGTACGGCTTGCGGATAAAGTTGTCTGCACCGCACTCCAGGCCCTTCATGACGTCCTGCACGCCGACAAGCGAGGTCACCAGGATCACCGGAACATCCTTCAGCTTCTTGTCTGACTTGATGGTCTTGCACAGGGTATAGCCGTCCATCCGCGGCATGACGATGTCGCTGATGACCAGCGCCGGCTTGCGCCGGCGCGCTTCGGCAAGCGCCTGCTCGCCGTCGGCCGCGTGGGTGACATGGAAATCGCGCTCTTCGAGCAGATGTGTGAGCTGCTCGGCCTGCGTGGGGCTGTCCTCGACGATCAGGACTTTCGTTCTTTGCCGCTCGGATTTCTTACCCGATCTTGGTTTGGCGTTCATGTCCCGCACCCTCCTTATTTTTATTGCGTTCCGGTGGCCACTTCATCTTTTCTTCACCAGGCCGGTCAGCGCGGCGGCGATCCGCTCCGGCGCCAGCACGTGCACCGCTGCCTCGAGGCGGATCGCCTCGCCCGGCATGCCGTGAACGATCGAGCTCTGCGCGTCCTGTGCGATTGTGACGGCGCCGCGCTCTTTCATCAGCCTCAGTTCTTCCGCGCCGTCTTTTCCCATGCCGGTGAGCAGCACACCGGCCGCGTTGCGGCCGTACGCTTCGGCAACGGTGCGAAATAAACAGGATACCGACGGGCAATGGTTGTTTTCCGTTTCATCCTGGCTCAGGACGATGATTCCGCCGCGCCGCACCCCCATCTGAAATCCGTCCGGCGCGATATAAACCTGTCCCGGCTGAAGCGTCTCGCCGTGGCCGGCGATACGCACCGGCAGCGCGCATGATCCGGCCAGCCATTCCACCAGCCCTTGCAGAAATCCGGGCGCGATGTGCTGCACCACCAGCACCGGCGCCGGAAAATCTTCGGGAAGCCCGGACAGAACTGTCTGCAGCGCCTGCGGCCCACCGGTGGATGCGCCGATGGCGACGATACCTATCCTGGCCGGGGCGCGTTCGACACCCGCTGCCCCCGCCGGGGATGGCCGTGTGGTCGCGGCGGTGACCGGCCGGGCCCAGCGTTTCACCACCTTCACTTCCGACATCAGTTTCACGGTCTGAACCAGTTCCTTCGCCGTGGCCTCGTACATCGGGTGTCCGATGCCGTTTGGCCTCGGAATCACCGTCAGCGCACCCATCTCCAGGGCGCGGAAGGTCGTGGCCACTTCGTCGCCGGTGCTGCTTCCGCTTATGATGATGATGGGCACGGGATACGTTTCCATGATCCGGCGCGTGGCCTCAAAGCCGTCCATCTTCGGCATGTGGATGTCCATGGTGATGAGGTCCGGCTTCTTTTTCCTTATCTGCTCCAGCGCCTCCTCACCATTGGCTGCGGTTCCGATCACGCGAATCTTCGGATCCGAACTGAGCGTATGAACCAGGAACTCCCGTATCACCGGAGAGTCTTCCACAACCAGGACATCGATCATTCCTTTCATATGAGCCTTTTCACAACCTCCAGCAGGTTGCTCTGATCGAAACTGCTTTTCACGATATAGGCGTTGGCGCCGGCGTCAATCCCGCGCTCGCGATGTTCGCGCGATTCCAGCGCCGTGACCAGCACCACCGGCAATTCCGGCAGGTTCTTGTCCGCGCGTATCTTCGCCGTGAGATCGAACCCGTCCATTCTCGGCATCTCCACGTCCGACACCACCAGATCGAACTTCTCGGTTTTGAGCAAGGCGAACGCCTCAGCGCCGTCCACCGCCGTCCTGACATCGTAGCCGGCAGCCTCCAGAATATTCTTCACCAGTGTCCTGGCGGTAATGGAATCCTCCGCTACCAGAATGGTTTTTCTCTGAGCGGGCGTCTCCGCGGCGGCGACCGCGACCGGCGCGGCGGCGATCTTCACGGCTGACCTCATCAGGTCAGAGATGTTGAGGATCGGCACTACCCTGCCGGTACCGAGCACGGTGGCGCCGGCGATGTTGCGCACGCGCGCAAGCTGCGCGCCGAGGCCCTTGACCAGTATCTCCTGTTCGCCCTGAACGGCATCTACCATGAACGCGATGCGCTCTGCTCCCAGGCCGAGAATGACCGCCGCCGCGCCCGATGCCCCACCCTGTTTCGCGGCGCGGCGCGGGAGTTCCAGCACGTCCGCCAGCCGTACCAGCGCAAGTGTCCGCCCGTGGAGCTGAATTGTTTCGCGGTTCTCCACCGTCTTGATGTCGTCTCCCCGCACCCTCACCACCCGCTCGACGCTGGCGGCGGGAACAACGAACACGCGCTCACCCGCCTGCACCAGCAGTCCGCGGAAGGTGGCGAGCGTCAGCGGCAGAGCAATCCGGAATGACGTGCCGCCATCGGACCGGCTTTCCACGGAGATAGCGCCGCCCAATCTCTCCACCTTTTCGCGCACGATGGCGAGACCCAGCCCCCGGCCGGAGATATCCGTGATGATCGGACTGGTGGATACACCTGAGCGGAAGATGAGAGACAGCGTATCCGGTTCAGTCAATTTCTCCGCGTCCTCCTGCGTGATGACGCCATGCTTGACCGCGGCGGATCTGACCTTTGCCGCGTCAATGCCCGCCCCGTCGTCGGAAACAAGGATGTCAATCTTGCCGCCGTTCTTTTGCGCGATGGCGATGGAGAGTTGCCCGCGTGAGGACTTGCCCTTGCGCTGCCGCTGCGCCGGATCCTCGATCCCGTGATCTATGCTGTTGCGCACCAGGTGGATCAGCGGGTCCTTCATCTCCTCCAGGATGCGCTTGTCAATCTCGATCTCCGCCCCCTGGACCAGCAGTTCCGCTTCCTTGCGCCTGTCGCGCGAGAGGTCGCGCACCAGTTTCGGGAAAATCTCCAGCAGCGACGCGAACGGGAGCATCAATATCTTCTTCATGTCGCCGAGGAGGTTGTCCACCATCCCGCCCAGCATGCGGTGATCCTGCTCAACCGCCTTCATCAATAGCGACACCCTGTTGTCGAACGACTTGCCAAGGAGATCGCCGCGCTCCAGGGCCTCGACGAGCTGATTCATCCCCGTTCGCTTTTTCTCCATGCCGTCCGGTTTTCCGTTGCGTCCGCCGTTTTTTTCCAGCGCGCGCTGAACGCCGCGCGCGTCGCGATACGCCTTGGCACATTCCTTTGTCCATATCTTCAGCGCGCCGCCGAGCGCCCGCAGATCCGCGGTGCGCTGGCCGACGGCGTGTTTCAGTGACAGTAATTCTTCGGTCTGGAGTAGAAGCGTATCGAGCTTGGCGGTCGCTACCCGGACGGTTTCAGCTTTCTCTGTTGGTTTTTTCTTCAGCGGGACGACGGCGGGAACCGCGTTCGCTGTCCCCGCTGCCGGCGGCGGGACTTCGGCTTTTTTCCTTGTTGGCTTTTTCTTGCCGGGACGCTGTACCTGCGGCGCAACGGCGTCCTTCTGCGCGCGTTTGAGCAATGTCTTGAGGTTCGCGATGCGGCTGTCGTCGAAATTTGTCTGTCCCGCCGTAGCGGAGGCAAGCATCGCGCCGAGGCTGTCCACCACTTGATGCAGAACATCGAACAGGTCAGCCGATAAACCGATGTTGCGGTTTTTCAGCCCGGCCAGAACGTCTTCCAGCGACTGGCAGACCGACTCGATCGGCAACAGATTCACCGCCCGCGCCGCGCCTTTCAGGCTGTGTGCCTCCCGGAACAGGGTCTCAACCAGGCTCTGCCGTTCGTCCGCGCCGGGCGAGTCTTCCAGCGCCACTAGCAGGGAGGACATGGCACTGAAGTGTTCTTCCGCCTCGAGCTTGAACGTCGCGAGAAGCTTTTTCAGGAAATCGTCGTTTTTATTGGCCATAGCCTTGTTCCGATCCGGGGGGGCAATAGTCAGCCTCTTTGGCTACCGATCATGGATCTCAGCTTCTGCCCCAGTTCATGCAGGCCGTGCGCGGCGGTCTCGGCCTGCTTGGTGCCCGCCATGTTCTGGAGGCTCGCCTGCTTGATGTTGTCCATGGCCAGGGCCACCTGATCCATGCCCACCATCTGCTGCTGGCTCGAGGCCGCGATCTGCGTGGCGGCCTGGGCGGCCTCGGTGATGCTGTCGGCGAGCAACCGGATGGACTCGCCGGCCTCCGCCGACTGTTTCACGCCAATCTCCACCGCCTTGCTGCCCTGCTCGGTCGCCATGACCGCGACGCCGGTCGCCTTCTGGATGTCGCCCAAGATCGCGCGCACCTGACCCGTGGCCTGCTTGGACTGTTCCGCCAGGCTCTTGATCTCCTGGGCCACCACCGCGAAACCCGCGCCGTGCTCGCCCGCCTTGGCCGCCTCGATCGAGGCGTTGACGGCGAGCAGGTTCGATTGCTCCGCCAGGTCGTTGACCGTGGCGGTGATCTCGCCGATGGCCTGGCTTTGCTCGCTCAGGCGCACGATGCTCTCGGCGACGGATTCCATCTGCTCGCGGATGCGGCTCATACCCTCGATCAGTTCGTCCACGGACTTGCGCCCGCCGTGCGACACCTGCGCCGCCCTTTGCGCACCCTCCGAGACCTGCTTCGCCTTCTGGCTGGCGACCTGCGCCGTCTGCTTCACCTCCTCGACGGTCGTGGTGGTCTCGCTCACGGCGGTGGCGGTCTCGGCAGCACCGGCGGCCACCTGGGTGGTGGACGCCAATATCTCGCTGGAGGAGGAAGCGAGGACGTTGATGCCTTCTTTCATCTCCCGGTTCATCTCACGCAGACCTTCCACCATGCGGCGGAACGCCTGCGCCAGGACACCGACCTCATCGGTCCGGTTATCCGCCCGCACGTTGACCGTGAGGTCACCGGAAGCCACCCGTTCGGCAACCCCCACGATCTCCCGCAGAGGTCCGGCAATGACCCGGGTCAGAAACCACACCATCATGATGCCCAGCAGCAGCGCGGCTACGCCGACCAGCGCGAAGATGCGCAGGGTTTCACTCGCCCTGAGTTCTGCCTGTGCGACATTGGCCTGGGCCTGCTTTTCGGCGTCGCTTGTCAGCTCCTGGGCGATGGCGCGCATTTTCCGGTAGCGTTCCGCCTGCACGCCGAAGACCAACTCCATCACCTCGCTGGTCTTGCCGGCATAGATCAGGGGGATGAGTTGTGCGTCCATCGCCTGAACGAAGCTATCCAAGGGTGCCTTGAGCTCCTCAATCCGGCCAAGCAACTGCGGATTGTTGCGGTTGCGCGCAAGCAGTTGCTGCATGGCCGTGTCTATCTCCTTGGTCCGGCTCTTGACGTCCTGATGCCATGTCTCCTGCTCGGACCGCGCGCTCACCAGTATCATGTCCAGCAGCGCTGCGCGCATGCCATTAATATTGGATCTGACGGCATAGAGATTCATGGCATTGGCGAAGTCCTCCTCATACAGGTTTTTCTGTGTTTGCTGGATGGCGCTGATGCCGCTGTAGGCGGTGAAGATCGCGGCCGCCAGGAAAACGACCATCAGCCCGAAACCGAGCAAGAGCTTGACGCGCGTGGTGAGATCTAAAAACCATTTCATGGCGGTTCCCTCGTTTTTCAATTACGGATTTCGGATTGCGGATTCGATCCTTCATGGCATGCGTGTTCTTTTTTATTCCGCGTTCCGCACTTTCCTATGCTTCCACTTCCTCCTGCACGATGATCTTTCTGTCCGATAACAGCTTCGCGGCGTCCAGGATCACCACGCGTTCCTTCGTCACTCCGGTGAGATAGTCTTCCCGGATGCCCGTCAGTGTCGGCAGCGATGGTTGAATCTCTTTGCGCGAAATTGAGCGCACGCCGAGAATGGCATCCGCCAGGATGCCGAGCTCCATTCCCCGCGACCTGACGATGATGACCTTGTTGAGATCGGTCAGACCCTTCTGCGGAAGATCGAAGAACTTCTTGATGTCCAGAACCGAGAGTATCTGGCCGCGGATGTTGATGATGCCGAGGACAAACGCGGGCGTGCACGGCAGCGGCGTGAGTTCCTTGAGCGGATGGATCTCGCGCACATAGGACGATTCGATGCCGTACCTTTCATACGCCAGCAGGAATTCCACGATCTCGATCTGCTCTCCGGCGGCCTCCCGCGCAGGCGGCTCTTGCGCGGCGGCCTTGGCCCGCGCCCTGAGGATTTTCTTCTGTTCCGCCGGGGCGGGCGTCCATCCCTTATCCGTCATCGCCTGCGCCTCCGTCAGGCGGCGACGGACGGCATCCCAGTCAACAGCGGTTGTTTTTTTCCTGGGCGGGGCCGTCTTGCTGTCTTTCATGCCGCCATCTCCTTATGAACCATTGATCGAATGATTTCCCTGAGTCTGCCGGCGGTCATCCCCTCCGATACCGGGAGGCGGTCTTCCTGCGGGTACTTGTCCAGAATCGAGAGCGCGTTTTGAAGATGCCTTTCCGACTCCTTGTGCCTGCCCTGCCGGCGAACAAGATTACCGAGCGCGAAATGAGCCAGGGCGAAATCCGGATCGAGATAGAGCGCGCGCTTCAGCGAAGCAACAGCGTCCGCATCCTGTCCTTGTTCCTGTAAAATAATGGCAAGGAGATAATGCGATGCCGGATTGAGCTTGCCCGCGGCGACGGCCTTCTCGCACCACGCCAGCGCCTCGGCGAGCCTTCCCTGATTCGCCAGGGTCCGCGCCAGTAGCGTCATCGCCTCGGTGTTGCCCGGTTCCTGCGTCAACACGGCTTGCAGTTCTTCGGATACCTCGTCGTAGCAGCCCTGCTCGTACAGCGCCTGGGCCTGCCGGTATGAGGGTTTCTGTTGCGGCCTGGGCGTTTCCGTTTCGGGTTTTGCGCTGGCCGTTTCGGGTTGCGAGCTTAAAGTTTCGAGTTCGACGTTTAATGTCATGGGTTCCGGCGCAGGGCTCGCAACCTTAAACTTGCAACTCGAAACTTTGCGGTAAAGGATAATTCCCGGATAATTTACCGTCGAAAACTCCGAAAATAGCGTATGCGAGGCTTCGCTCGGGCTGACGATCAGCCAGCCGCCATCCACCAGACAGCGGTGAAGATTGCGGATGACCTGCTGCGCGCGTTGCGGAGAAAAGTACATCAGCACATTGCGGCAGAAAATGACATCCATGGCGTTGGTGTTGTTCAGCAGCGAGGGATACACATCCTCCGCCAGGTTGAGGTAGGAAAACGTGACTCGTCTGCGGATCCGGGGATCAAGCTCGAAGCGGGCTTCAGAGGTTTTAGTGAAATATCGTTCCCTGACCCACCCAGGGGTCGCGCGAAACGACCACTCGTTGTATACGCCGTTCGATGCCTTACCGAGAAAATGCGGATTGATGTCCGTCGCCAGGAGGGTAAGATTCCAGTCGTCCAGGTCGGGAATCATCCGGTTGAGCAGAATCGCAACGGAATAAGGCTCTTCGCCCGTACAGCAGCCGGCGCTCCAGATGCGCAGGCGCTTTTCGCCATCACGCCACCGGCGTATCAATTCCGGGAGAATGTGCGCTTCGAGCGCCGCAAAGCTTTTCTCTTCCCGGAAGAAATAGGTCTCCCCTACGGTCAGGTGGCTCGCCAGTATCTCGATCTCGCGCTTCGTCAGCGGGTGGGACATAAGCCACTCGACGCACGCACGCGCATCCCCCAGCGCAAAGTCCCGGGCGGCTGAACTGATTCCGCGCTCGAGGTCACACCAGCGTTCCCGGGGGAAATGCAAGCCGATCCGGGCGGCGATAAAGTCGCTGAATTGCGACAACAGCATCTCGGAAAGGCCGGGATTCATGGTTTGCGCGCCGTAGCGCCGGACAGCGCGTGCTCCAGGGTCTTTTCTTCCTGGAAAGAAAGAAACTTGTCGAGGTCGTGAATCAGGATCATGCCGTCATCAAGCTTAGCGACGCCCTCGACATAGTCCATGTCGGGCAGAATTTTCTCCGCGCGCACGACCCGATGTTCCGGGAGTTCGATGACCCCGTCAGTCCCATCCGCCACAAGCGCCACCGGCCGCCGCGACGTGCGCGCGATGACGAACTGGTCACTGAGCATTATTTCCCGATCAGGCAGGCGGAACCGCTTGCGGATATTGACCACCGGGATCACCTGCCCCCGGACATTGATCACGCCCGCGATGATCTCCGGCGCTTTGGGCAGGGGGATAATCTCAACCGCGCGGATGACCCTTTCTACCTGGGCGAGAGGCAGCGCATAGCGCTGCCCATCCAGCGTCAAACCAACCATGAGACCAGACGTCTTCATTGCTTACCCCGATATGGCCAATACCGGCCACCTGGTTAGCTGAGAAATAACTGAGCAAAGGCGTATGGTTTATAAGTATATAGGGGCTCAACTCGCAAGAGCAAGAGCAAGAGCAAGAGCAAGATATCTCACCATGGTGAAGCAAAATCGCGCCACAGAGCATGAATTAGTCACACGTGTTCATTTTCATGCTGAAAAAGACCAGAGATAGTCTTTTCCAACAACCCATTAAAACGGCATGCGCCCTTTCATGCGCCCTTTAATGTTGTGCAGCATTTTCGCCATGCCGCCCTTGGCGACCTGCTTCATCATGCGCTGCATCTGGTCATATTGCTTGAGCAGGCGGTTGACATCCTGCACCTGGGTGCCGGAGCCTGCTGCGATGCGGCGTTTGCGCGAACCGTTCAATATGTCGGGCTTGCGGCGTTCCGCAAGCGTCATGGAGTTGATGATGACTTCCATGCGTTGCGGGTCTTTGTCATTGATCTGGCCTTGCGCAGCAGCGGGAATATTCATCATGCCGGGCAGTTTTTCCATCACGCCTGCCATGCCACCCATGGCGCGTATCTGGCGCAGCTGATCACGAAAATCTTCCAAATCAAAACCTTTGCCTTTTTTCAGCTTGGCGGCCATCTTCTCCGCCTGCTGCATGTCGACAGTGCGGCCCGCCTCTTCCACCAGGCTCAGCACATCACCCATGCCGAGGATGCGCGACGCGACGCGCTCGGGATGAAATGGCTCCAGCGCACCGGTCTTTTCGCCGGTGCCGAGAAATTTGATGGGCTTACCGGTGACATGGCGCACCGAAAGCGCGGCGCCGCCACGCGCATCGCCGTCGGTCTTGGTGAGAATGACGCCGGTGAGTGGCAGCGCTTCATTGAAGGCGCGGGCACTGTTAACGGCGTCCTGGCCGGTCATGCTGTCCACCACAAACAATGTCTCTACTGGATTCAGCACTGCGTGCAGGCGCTTGATCTCGTCCATCATTTCGCCATCAATATGCAGCCGGCCTGCGCTGTCAATGATGACCACATCAATACTGCGCGTGCGTGCGTGCGCCAGCGCGGCCTCAGCAATAGCTACCGGAGCTTGCGTTACCTCGCTCGGGAAAAATTCCGCACCCACGTCTGCGGCCAGCACCCGCAGCTGCTCAATGGCAGCGGGACGGTATATGTCAGTACTGACCAGCAAGACACGCTTTTTCAGGCGCTCTTTTAGCAGCCGCGCCAGCTTGCCACTGCTGGTGGTCTTGCCTGCACCCTGCAAACCTGCCATCAGGATTACTGCCGGCGGAGGCACGTTGAGTTTCAACTCTTCGCAGGCCTCACCCATGAGCGTAACCAGCTCTGTGTGCACGATCTTGATCAGTGCCTGACCAGGCGTGAGGCTCTGCGCCACGTCCTGACCCACGGCGCGTACACGCACGCGCTCGACGAATTCGCGTACCACCGGCAGCGCGACATCGGCTTCCAGCAACGCCATGCGTACCTCGCGCAGCGTGTCCTTGATGTTGTCTTCGCTTAAGCGGCCCTGACCACGCAGGTTTTTGAGGATGCGACCAAGACGTTCGCTGAGATTGTCAAACATTGAAATACCCTGAGAGACTACGACAACTATTGTAAAGGAAAGGAGCCCTGCAGCGTTACGGTGACAGGGGAAAGCGCAATGTTACCTTGAGCCCCGGATGATTATCATCCAGTTGCAATGTAGCGCGGTGCAGTTGCGCAACTGCACGCACCAGACTGAGGCCAAGCCCACTACCCGGCTGATGCCGGCTGCCATCCAGCCGGACGAAACGCTCCAACACCCGCTCACGTGCCTCGACCGGAATGCCGGGGCCATTATCGGCCACACAGAGGTCAATGGCTCCATCAACACTCGCCACGCTGAGTCGTATGTGGCTGCCACGGGACGTGTATTTGATGGCATTATCTAGCAGATTGGCAAGCGCCTGCGATAGCAGCTCACGACTTCCGTGCAGCACAAGCCCGCGCTCGGCGTCGACTGTCAGCATGTCGCCATGCTCCTCAACCAGCGGCTGATACAGCTCAGCCATATCGTTCTCCAATGCACCGGCATCAAGCAGCTCCCAGTCGCCGCGGCGCGTCCCTGCCTCCAGCTGGGCAATGCTGAGCAGGGCATTGAACGTGGCCAGCAGCCCGTCGACATCGCGCAGCGTTTGTTCGATGATATTTTGATACTCAGTACTGTCCGGTGCACTACGCTGGCTGTGTTCAAGGCGGCTGCGCAAACGGGTCAACGGGCTGCGCAAGTCGTGCGCGACGTTATCAGTAACCTCCCGCAACCCGACCATCAGGCGTTCGATCCGCTCCAGCATGAGATTGAGATTCTGCGCCAGTTGATCAAACTCATCGCCGCTGCCGCTGAGCGGCATGCGCTGATCGAAATGTCCGGCCATGATCTCGCGACTGGTGCGATTGATATGTTCGATGCGCCGCAAGACACCCCTGCTCAGCACCAGACCACCGGCAAGCGCGAGCGCAATCATCACACCCAGCGCCCAGAACAACGTGTCTAGCGTGTGTTCGCGCAGTTCCTCACGTTCGTGCAGGTCTCGACCGACCAACAGATGCAACGTGCCCGGCAGGGTGAAACTCAGCACGCGGGCCTCACGCGTCTCATGCCCCTCATCACTGTCGTGTTCCACAACTCTCAAACGACCCCACGCATCACCGGTGCGCAGGCTCTCCGGCCAAGCCGGTAGATTTCCTGCCAACAGCGTGTAGTCCGGGCCGGCAAGCAGGTAGATATGACCAGTATCATCCCCCACCTTGGAGCGCTCATCGACAGTGCGTTGCAAGCCCTTTAATCCTGTGCGTTGATATATCTCACGCAGGACATCCACCTCTGCGCGTATCATCGTATCAGTTTGCGCTTCCAGGTAGTTTGTGGTCGTCCAGTACACAAAACCGAGTGCGGCAAAGCCGGAACCTCCGAACAGGGCCGCATACAGCAGCGCCACGCGGAATGCGCTGGTGCGAAAGAGATTAGGCAGGCGCACGCAGGCAATACCCGGCGCCACGCACCGTATGCAACAGTGGCGCGGAAAAATTCTTGTCGATCTTCTGGCGCAAACGGCTGACATGGACGTCGATCACATTGGTCTGCGGATCAAAGTGGTAATCCCACACATGCTCAAGCAGCATGGTGCGCGTGACCACCTGATTGCTGTGACGCATCAGATATTCAAGCAGGCGAAATTCGCGCGGCTGTAAATCAATGCGCGTACCGCCGCGTGTCACGCTGCGCGCCAGTAGATCCATCTCCAGATCGGCAACGCGCAGCTGGCCATCTACGCCGCCCGCTCGCCTGCGCAACAGCGCTTCAAGCCGTGCCAGCAGCTCGGAAAAGGCATAGGGCTTGGTAAGATAGTCGTCACCCCCGGCACGCAGACCCTTGACGCGATCGTCCACCTCACCCAGCGCACTCAGGATGAGCACGGGTGTGGCATTGCCACGCCCCCGTATCGCTTCGATGATGGACAGGCCGTCACCCCCGGGCAGCATGCGGTCGATAATCATGGCGTCATAGTTCTCCTGCAACGCGAGATGGCTGCCCTCCCCCGCATTGGCGGCGTGATCCACCGCATAGCCGCTCTCTTTCAGGCCTTTAACCAGATAGGCCGCCGCCTGACGGTCGTCTTCAATCAGCAGAATACGCATGCCCCATCATAAGCCAGCGCATGGGTCTGTGACATTACCAATTTTTAATGCTGCGGAAAGGCGGAGGTAATGTGGCCAGTGCCATGCTCTGTTCCAACGTGCTGAATGGTTCAACACGTCATCCACAGAGGAGCTACATCATGTTACACAAAAACACACTAAGTGCGGCACTGGCGGCCTCACTGCTTGCACTGGGCCTGGGTGGCACAGCCATTGCCGGCGAGAAACACGAGAAGACCGCGGCACCATCTTCTACAACGGCAGCGCCTTATGAACACAAAGATAAAGCCGCTCATGAGAAACGCGAGCATAAGGGCAAGGCTGAATCCGAGGATGAGTCGAAGGAACACGGCAAAGAAGCCGACGACGATGAGCGGGAAGATGCCGACGAAACCAGGGACCACGATTAACCATATTACTACTGGTGCACGCCGGACGGGTTTCCGTCCGGCGTACTTACAGGAGACCGATCATGACTGCTGACACACATCATCACCGTTGTTGGGATCGCGCTACACGCTTTCTGCATATGGGGCTGGCACTCACGGTGAGCCTGCAATTACTGAACAGCCTCGTGATGGAAGCGCCGGAGCCGGATCACCCGCTCAGCGGGCTTGAGGCTCTGGTGTTTCACAGCCATGAGTGGCTGGGCATGACGGCGCTTGCCGTAGTATTGCTGCACTGGGCATGGAGCCTGTGGGGCGCGGGCGGCGTCGGCATGCGCCACCTCTTCCCCTGGGGTACAGCTGAACGCACCGCCATCGCGCAGGAACTGCGTGGACTGCTGACGCTGCGCCTTCCGCCCGGCGGACCCAAAGGCAAGTTCTCGGGACTGATCCACGGCCTCGGCATTCTCGCCGTGACCGGCGCGGGGCTCACCGGCGCGGTGTTATTCTTCGCGCTACCGGAAAACGGCCAGACCAACCTCGTCACCGGCGCAGCCAAAGAGGTGCATGAATTTATCGCCGGCTTCGTCTGGGCTTACTGGATCGGGCACGTGGCGATGGGCCTGCTGCACCACGTATTCACGCGCGACACCACACTCCGCGACATGCTGAGTATGCGCACAAACCAGCAGGAGTAGCACCCTGCCAGGACTAGGACACGAGACGTGCAAACACCTTCTCTGCCGCAGCCAGGGTGGCGTCAATCTCGGCGCCACCATGTGCACTCGACACAAAGCCGGCTTCAAATGCTGAGGGCGCCAGATACACACCCTCCTCCAGCATGGCATGAAAGAATTTCTTGAAGCGCTCCACATCGCACGCCATGACCTGTGCGAAGTTGTGGATGCTTTTTTCACTGCTGAAGAATAGCCCAAACATGCCGCCCACCTGATTCACACACAGTGGCACATCCGCCTGCTGCGCACGTTGCACCAGTCCATCTGTCAGGCGCCTGGTGGTTGCGCTGAGGCGCGCATGGAAATCCGGCTCACTGACCAGGTGCAACATGGCAAGCCCGGCCGCCATCGCGACCGGATTACCCGACAGCGTACCGGCCTGATACACAGGGCCCAGCGGGGCAATCTGCTGCATGATGTCCTTGCGCCCACCAAACGCGCCTACCGGCAAACCGCCACCGATAACCTTGCCCAGCGTGGTGATATCCGCCTTCACGCCATAATGCTGCTGGGCACCGCCGAGCGCCACGCGAAAACCCGTCATGACTTCATCAAAGATCAGTACGCTGCCGTGTGCGTCGCATAGTTTGCGTAATCCTTCGAGGAACCCCGGCACGGGCGGCACGCAATTCATGTTTCCCGCCACAGGCTCAACGATGACACAGGCAACCTCCGCACCGTACCGCACAAAGGCGGCCTGTACCTGCTCAAGCTCGTTGTAGGCGAGTGTCAGAGTATGCTCAGCCAGTGCCGCGGGCACTCCCGGCGAGGTTGGCACGCCCAGAGTGAGCGCGCCGGAACCGGCCTTTACCAGCAACGAGTCGGAATGGCCGTGATAACAGCCTTCAAACTTGATGATCTTGTCCCGCCCGGTAAACCCACGCGCCAGACGGATAGCACTCATGGTGGCCTCCGTGCCTGAGCTGACCATGCGCACCATTTCAATCGAAGGCACCAGTTCGCACACCTTGTCCGCCATCGCAGTCTCAATCGCGGTAGGCGCGCCAAAACCCAGGCCCTGCTCTATCGCCATTTTGACTGCTTCAATCACCTGCGGATGGGCATGGCCCGCAATCATCGGCCCCCACGAGCCCACATAATCAATATAGCGCCTGCCGTCTTCATCGATGAGGTACGCACCCTCGCCACGACTGAAAAACACCGGCTCGCCGCCTACGCCGCGAAAAGCGCGCACCGGTGAGTTAACCCCGCCGGGGATATGCTTCTGGGCTGCGACAAAAAGCTCGTGTGACCTGGTCATAATTATTTTTCCTGCTGTTCAAATAGTTGTGTGTAGTATTGCGCCGCGCCGCGCACATCGTCCGCGCCAAACACGCCTTCCACCACGGCGAGCATGTCTGCCCCGGCAGCGACCAGTTGCGCACCGTTGTCAGGTGTGATGCCGCCGATAGCCACAATCGGGATCTGCAGCTCGGCACGCGCCGCGCGCAGCAACCCCAGACTGGCCGTGACGGCCTGCGGCTTGGTGTGTGACGGAAAAAAGCGCCCAAACGCAACATAATCCGCACCGCCGGCCGCCGCCGCGCGTGCCCGTATCAAGGTGTTGTAACACGACACGCCGATAATGGCGTCACGGCCCAACTGCTGCCGTGCTTCGCTCACTGCGGCATCGTCATCCCCCAAATGCACGCCGTCCGCTCCCACTGCACGCGCCAGCGCAACGTCATCATTGATGATGAAGGGTGCCTGATAACTGCGACAAATCTCGCGCAGGGCGCAAGCCTCGGACAATCGGCGTACCGTGTCCGTGCCCTTATCGCGGTATTGTATCAGTGCAGCCCCACCCTCCAGGGCCTGCGTTACATGCTGCACCAGCTTCTCAACACCCAGCGCGTCAGCACTGGTAATCCCATACAGACCGCGCAGGCGCGGCCTTTCAGTACGTACCAGGGAGGCAAGGCCAGTCATTCGCCGTCTTCGTGTTGCACCCAAAACAGGCGGTTGGGCAGATACTGTCCCTTACCCAGGCGGCGCGCGTGCTTGAGCGCATTCCAGGTGTACTGCTGCGCCTCATGTATCGCGGTGAACGGTTCAAGTCCGTGCGCCAGCATACCCGCGATAGCCGATGCCAGCGTACAGCCGGAGCCATGATAACTGCCTGGCAAACGTTCCCAGTGAAAGGTTTCCAGTTTGCGATGATTGCCATACAGGGTGTTGATAACCTCCGGCGTGTTCTCGTGCGTGCCCGTCACCAGTATAAACTCGCTGCCGTACTCCATGAGTTGCTGGGCGCAGGCATCCAGGGTGTCGGCGGCGGATGCCAGCGCCCGCGCCTCCAGGCTGTTGGGCGTGAGCACAGTGGCCAGGGGTAGCAAGAGTGCAATCATGGCGGCCTGCAGCGATGCATCGGCCAGCTCATACCCCCCTGCGGAAGTAAGCACGGGATCAAGCACCACGGGTACGCCGGGATAATCCTTGAGAATGGTATGTATGGCCTCGGCCACCGCACGGCTACCCAGCATGCCAATCTTGAAGGCCGCTACCGGCATATCCTCAAGCACAGCGCGCGCCTGCTCAATCACCAGCGTGGCATCAACCGCCATGCAATCCTTGATGCCTGTCGTGTCCTGTGCGGTGAGCGCAGTAACCACGGATGCTGCGTGACAACCCTGACTCGCCAATACCTCGATATCGGCTTGCAGCCCGGCTCCACCGGTAGGATCGCTCCCTGCGAACACCATCACTACCGGTGGATTTTCAGGCTGGTTGGGCATGATTCGTACTATAGCATTTGTGTCGCGCAGCGAGGATGGTTTCATCCATTGCAAGGACGTGCGAAAATAGCGTTTCGTGACAGGCTGAAGACGACCTGTCGCCCACCATCAGGAGTTTTAATGAAGTCATATATGTGCGTGATCTGCGGCTTTATCTACGATGAGGCCGCAGGCCTGCCCCAGGAGGGCATTCCACCCGGAACAAAATGGGAGGATATTCCTCTGAACTGGAAATGCCCGGAATGCGGCGCCGGCAAAGAAGATTTTGAAATGATCGAAGTGTGACACCGCGCAGCTCTGTTGCGGCTGGTTAACCCGGATACCGCATCCAAAAACCTGACTTTTAAGGTAAGGGCGCGGCCTTCAGTGCTTCGCTACGTGCCTTGATCGCTTCGCGCCGTGCCGCGACGGCTTCATCGCGCGCCTGGTTATAGGCCCCCGCATCGAGCGCCTGCTTGGCCCGGTTAAGCAACGTTTCCGCACCTTCCATAATCTCCGGCGCCAGCTGGCCCGCGTTCGCATCACGTGCGGCCTGCACCGCCTGGCGCGCATCGCTCATCTCCTGGGTAGGAATGCTGGTGCAACCCAGCATCATGCTGAACATGAGCGGCGCAAGGTAGCGGAGGCGAGATACAATCATGGGCATATCCATGCACATCAGGAACGGAAGGCGGATACCGCGTGGTTTCGCAAACCTAGCACCCGTCTCCTGCACTGTCAAGCAAGCCCCAACTCGGCTACCATAGCGTATCAGAGCACCGCAGACCGATGACCTCTCACGCCATGCCGGATATTCTTGTCCTTTATTACAGCCGTAACGGCAATGTAGCCCAAATGGCGCACCAGATAGCACGCGGCATCGAAGAGGTGCCCGGCATGGCCGCCCGCATACGCACCGTACCTGCCGTCACCGCCGTGTGTGAGGCGACAGAAGATGCCATCCCGGCCAGCGGACCACCCTATGTCACCACAGACGACTTGCGCGAGTGTGCGGGCCTGGCGCTGGGCAGCCCGACCCGTTTCGGCAATATGGCTGCTGCGCTCAAATACTTTCTCGACAGCACCGGCGCACTGTGGCTATCGGGGGCCTTGATCGGCAAACCGGCAGCGGTATTTACTTCCACCGCCTCGCTCCACGGCGGACAGGAAACCACGCTGGTCAGCATGATGTTGCCCTTGCTGCACCATGGCATGCTGCTCGTGGGCCTGCCCTACAGTGAACCTGATCTCACCAGCACTACCACCGGCGGCACCCCCTATGGCGCAAGCCATCTTGCAGGCGCTGACAGCAACCTGGCGCTGAGCGAGGAAGAAAAGCGCCTGTGCCGCGCACTCGGCAAACGCCTTGCGGAAACAGCAGGGCTGCTGCATAACAACTCCTGAATCTCCGGCGACCCGTCAACACATGCGCACATCTCGACTACTGCTTCCCACGCTCAAAGAAGTTCCCGCCGATGCCGAGGTCATCAGCCACCAGTTGATGTTGCGGGCGGGCATGATCCGCAAACTGGCCGCCGGCATCTACACCTGGTTGCCGCTCGGTCTGCGCGTGTTGCGCAAAGTGGAAGCCATCGTACGCGCGGAGATGGACCGTGTCGGCGCACAAGAAGTCCTGATGCCGGCGATCCAGCCTGCCGAATTGTGGCAGGAGTCTGGCCGGTGGGGTTTTTATGGCTCAGAATTGCTGCGCATCAAGGATCGCCATCAGCGTGACTTCTGCTTCGGCCCCACCCATGAAGAGGTTATCACCGACCTCATTCGCAACGAAATCCGCAGCTACAAGCAATTGCCCGCAACGTTCTACCAGATTCAGACCAAATTCCGCGACGAACCGCGTCCGCGCTTCGGCATCATGCGCGCCCGCGAGTTTTTGATGAAAGACGCCTACTCTTTCCACCTCGACCAGGCTTCCTTGCAGGAAACCTACGACGCCATGCACCAGGCCTACACACGCATCTTTACGCGCCTCGGGCTGAAGTTTCGGGCGGTATACGCCGACACCGGCGCCATCGGCGGCAGCGGTTCACAGGAATTTCATGTCCTCGCCACCTCCGGCGAAGACGCCATCGCGTTTTCGGACGCCAGCGACTACGCCGCCAACGTAGAGTTGGCGGAGGCCATGACGCCAGGAGGGAACCGCCCCCCTGCACAGCACCCAATGCAGCGCGTTGCAACACCGGGACAGCACAGCATTGATGAGGTAAGCAAGTTCCTGAAAATACCTCACGAACGCTGCGTCAAAACGTTGTTGGTGCAAGGAACCCATGCCAATGTTGTCGCACTGGTACTGCGCGGCGACCATGAACTCAATATGGTCAAGGCCGGTAAACTGGAGCAGGTCGCGAGCCCGGTTGTCTTCGCAACCACTGAACAGGTGCGTGCCGCCGCCAACTGCGAGCCGGGCTCACTCGGCCCGGTGGACTTGAAAGTCGACGTGATTGTCGATCGTGCCGCCGCACAGCTCGCTGATTTCGTCTGCGGCGCGAATCAGGAAGACCACCATTATACCGGCGTCAACTGGGGGCGGGATTTGCCTGAGCCGCTGGTCGCAGATATCCGCAACGTCGTCGCGGGCGACCCTGCCCCCGACGGCAAAGGTTCGCTCTCTATCGCGCGCGGCATTGAAGTCGGCCACATCTTCCAGCTCGGCACCAAATACAGCGCCGCACTGAACGCCACCGTGCTCGACCAGTCCGGCCAATCAGCGGTCATGACCATGGGCTGCTATGGCATTGGTGTTTCGCGTATCGTCGCCGCCGCCATCGAGCAGAACAATGACGCTCGCGGCATTATCTGGCCCCAGTCGATTGCACCGTTCCAGCTAGCACTATTGCCAATGAACATGCAGAAGTCTCAACGAGTGCGTGAAGCCGCAGAGCAGCTTTACCAGAAGCTGCAGAACAGCGGCATAGAGGTGTTGTTTGATGACCGTCCATTGCGCCCCGGCGTGATGTTTGCCGACATGGAGCTGATCGGCATTCCACACCGCCTGGTGCTGGGCGAGCGCGGCCTTGATACAGGCACGATGGAGTACCAGGGACGACGAGACAGTGAAAGCAGGAATATCCCCCTGTCAGACATCGTTGCATTCATGCAGTCCCAGCTCGCGGGGCCGGGGCCCTGAAAACCGGTCTCTGCCTGCATGTCGGTCATACTGCAAACCACGCTGCTACTGGCGCTGTCGAATGTGTTCATGACCTTTGCGTGGTACGCACACCTTAAAAATCTCAATGACAAGGCATGGTATTTTGCTGCCCTGATAAGCTGGGGTATCGCACTGTTCGAGTATTTGCTGCAAGTCCCTGCCAACCGCATCGGCTACAGCGAGCTAAGCCTCGCGCAGTTAAAGCTGCTGCAGGAAATTATCACGCTGGTGGTGTTTGTGCCATTCGCCGTCTTCTACATGCAGCAGCCCGTGAAACTGGACTTTCTATGGGCAGGCCTGTGCCTGCTGGGCGCGGTATATTTCATGTTTCGCGCAACATAGTCCCGCCTCATCCGGGGGCCAACACCCCACCCGGCGGGATGGGTAAGGCTGGCCCGAAAGTTGCTGTTTTCTGTTGGAACATCTGTACCATACAATATACTCTTCAATATATAGACGAGGCTTGGGGAACGACAGCGTTTTCGATTACAGTTGACATACCGACGCCTCGCGGCGAATGACCCCTACCGCCTCAGCTGATACAAGGAGAACCCATGCATCCAGGTCATATTCGCCGCTTCGAACGACGCCGCATGCGCAATACACTGGCCTTGATTCTGGCCGGGGGTCGAGGTTCACGCCTGGAGCACCTGACACTCTGGCGCGCCAAGCCCGCAGTTCCCTTCGGCGGCAAGTTCCGCATCATCGACTTCCCCCTCTCCAACTGCATCAACTCCGGCATACGCAGCATCTCGGTACTGACACAATACAAGGCCCATTCGCTCATCGGCCATATCCAGCGTGGCTGGGGTTTCATGCGTGGAGAGTTTGGCGAATTCGTCGAGTTGCTACCGGCCCAACAGCGCATTGAAACTTCATGGTACACCGGCACCGCCAATGCCGTGTTCCAGAACCTGGATATCATTCGCGGCCATAAGGCGAAATATATTCTTATCCTTGGTGGCGATCACGTATACAAAATGGACTATGGCCAGATGATCGCCTTCCATGCCTTGCACAACGCCGACCTGACCGTGGGCTGCATTGAAGTGCCGCTTGAGCAGGCCAGCTCCTTCGGCATCCTCAGCGTGCAGGAACATGCGCGCGTGGTAGATTTCCAGGAAAAACCCGCCTGCCCTCAGCCCCTGCCGGACCGCACCGATGTGGCGCTCTGTTCCATGGGCATCTATGTATTCAATGCCGAGTTTCTCTATGAGCAGTTACTCAAAGATGCCGAATCTCCGCACTCCGCACACGACTTCGGCAAGGACATCATCCCCGGGGCGATCGATAAACACCATGTAGTAGCCTTTCCATTCCTGGATCACGATACCGGGAAATGCGCCTACTGGCGCGACGTGGGCACAGTGGACACTTTCTGGGAGGCCAACATGGAGCTGGTCGGTGTCACGCCGGAGCTTAATCTGTATGATGAAGACTGGCCGATCTGGACCTATCAGGCACAGCTGCCACCGGCCAAATTCGTGTTTGATGCAGAGGATCGGCGCGGTATGGCTGTGGACTCGGTCGTCTCAGGAGGCTGCATCGTTTCCGGTGCCACCGTGCGCCGCTCCCTGTTGTTTTCCAATGTGGTTATCGAGCCCCACTCCACCATTACTGACTCCGTCATCCTGCCGGATGTAAAAATAGGGCGTCACTGCACGCTGCAGAAGGTCATTATCGACAAGGCCTGCGTGATAGCAGATGGCACAGTGATTGGTCTCGATCACACCGAAGATGCCAAGCGTTTTCATGTAACGCCCAAGGGCGTCGTGCTGGTAACCCCGGAAATGCTGGGCCAGCGCATACACCATGCCCGATAAGCCGCGCCTCAAGGTGGTGCTGTGCTGGCATATGCACCAGCCACAATACCGCGACTCCCTTACCCATGAATACCAGCTGCCATGGACTTACCTGCATGCGATCAAGGATTACACAGACATGGCGGCGCTGCTCGAGGACACACCCGCCGCGCGCGTGGTCGTCAACTTTGCACCTGTCCTGCTGGAACAGATTGCAGACTACGCGCATCAGCTCAATGAGTTTTTAACTTCGCGCACACCGCTGAATGATCCTCTACTGGCGGCGCTCAGCGCTGAAAAATTGCCTGAAGAGAATGGTGCACGCAGTGCCTTGGTAAAATCCTGCCTGCGCATCAACCACGAACACCTCATCCATCCGTTTCCGCATTACCGCCGCCTGGTCGACATCGCAGGACGTCTCGAAGACGATACGGAGGCCTTGAACTATCTCGGTGAGCAATACTTTGCCGATCTCCTCATGTGGTATCACCTGGCATGGCTGGGTGAAACGGTGCGGCGCAAGAATATGACGGTACGCGCCCTGCTCGACAAAAGCTATTCATTCACCTTGAATGACAGACTGACCCTGCTGTCAGTGATCGCCGAACTGCTCAGTGGATTACTGGGTCGCTACCGCAAGCTTGCCGAATGCGGTCAAGTCGAACTCTCCATGACACCTTACGCGCACCCCATTCTGCCGCTGCTGCTGGATTTCAGCAGTGCCCGTGAAGCCATGCCTGAGGTGCGCCTGCCCGTGTCCAGCGCCTATCCTGGCGGTGAAGAGCGCGTGCGCTGGCACATCCAGCATGGCATGGAGGTCTTTCACCGCCATTTTGGTTTTACGCCACAGGGCTGCTGGCCCTCTGAAGGCAGCGTCAGTGATGCCGCACTACGTACACTGGATGAATTTGGCTTCCGCTGGGCAGCGAGTGGTGAAGCTGTGCTGTATAGCAGCCTCACTCGCCACAACAAGGCGGAGCCCGCCAACAAGGCATGGCTGTACCGGCCGTACACGGTAGGTGCAGGCAAGATCGCAACCTTCTTCCGTGACGACGGACTGTCCGACCTCATCGGCTTCACCTACTGCAAGTGGCATGCGGACGATGCCGTCGGCAACCTCGTCTCACACCTGGACAGCATTGCCCACACCTACGACTGTAACAACAGCGTTGTATCCATCATCCTTGATGGCGAGAACGCATGGGAGTATTACCCCAACAATGGTTATTACTTTCTGAGCGCCCTGTATCAGCGCCTCAGCTCCCACCCACAACTGGAAATGACAACCTTCTCGGCCTGCCTCGACCAGCTGCCGTCCACGGAGTGCCTGCCCAGCCTTGTTGCAGGCAGCTGGGTATACGGTAATTTCTCTACCTGGATCGGCGATGATGACAAAAACAGGGCGTGGGACCGGTTGTGTGCCGCCAAGCATGCCTATGACTCCGTGCTTGCCTCGGGCCGCGTGACTGATGAGCAGCGTACCGCACTGGAGCAGTTGATGGCCATCTGTGAAGGCTCAGACTGGTTTTGGTGGTTCGGTGGCTATAATCCCGCTGACAGTGTGAGTGATTTTGAATTGTTGTTCCGGCGTCATCTTGCCAATCTGTACCGCTCGCTCGGCGAAGCCATCCCAGAAGAATTGTCGCTGGTGCTGTCCCGTGGCAGCGGGGCACCTGCGCAGGGTGGCGTGATGCGCCCCGGTCAGGAGTCCCGGTGAAGTCGAGACAAGGAAAAACCCGGCGCGCTGGCATCATACTGCATCCCACCTCCCTCCCTGGCCCGCATGCGCAGGGCAATCTCGGCCCTGAAGCCTATCACTTCGTCGAATTCCTTGCGGCAAATGGCCTGCGGGTGTGGCAGGTGCTCCCGCTCGGCCCTACGCACGGTGATGGCTCACCCTATCAGTGCCTGTCGGCCAATGCCGGCAACCCCAACCTCATCAGCCCCGAACTTTTACAGCAAGCAGGCTGGCTGGGGCACTTTGAAGCCAGCGAGTCGCACACATCCCTCCTGCATCGGGCCTGTCAGCGCTTCACCCAGCAGGCGCCCGCAACCGAGCACGAGGAGTTCGCTGATTTTATAAAGCAGCAGGGCCATTGGCTGCCTGATTATGCACTGTATCAGGCGATCAAGGGCGAGTATGCCGGGCACTCATGGCTCGGCTGGCCTGCAGCTTTGCGCAATCGTGACCCGCATGCACTCGGCAAAGCACGCACGCAGCATGACAGCGCCATCACGCAAACCTGCTTCGAACAATTCATTTTCTTCCGTCAATGGGATGCACTTAAACGCTACGCCAATGCCCATGGAGTGACGATGTTTGGTGACATGCCCATATTCGTTGCCCATGACAGCTCCGATGTCTGGTCCCGACGCGACATGTATGACCTCAATCCAGGCGGACAGGCGCGTGTTGTCGCCGGTGTTCCGCCGGATTATTTCGCCGAGCATGGCCAGCGCTGGGGTAATCCGCATTACAACTGGCAGCGCATTCGTGACGACGGTTTCCGCTGCTGGCGCGAACGCATGCGGACACAACTGCGGTTATTCGATCTGATCCGCATCGATCACTTCCGTGGCTTTGAGGCATACTGGGAAATTCCCGCAGAACTGCCGACCGCAGAAGGCGGGCGTTGGGTCAAGACGCCGGGCGATGAACTGTTCGCCGCGCTCAAGCGAGACTTTGGTCGACTGCCGCTGGTCGCCGAAGACCTGGGGCTGATCACACCTGAAGTGCATGCGCTACGCAAAAAATACAAGTTTCCGGGAATGAAAATACTGCAATTTGCCTTTGACGGTGACCCGCACAATCCCTACCTGCCGCCACAGCATGAAATTGACAGCGTCGTCTATACGGGTACTCACGACAACGACACCACCCTGGGCTGGTTCAACAAGCTTGGGCCGGATCAAAAACGACACATCAATGATTACCTCGGTGCACCGGAGGAGCCCATGCCCTGGCCACTCATCCGCATGGCACTGGCATCAGTCGCGAATCTCGCCATCCTGCCAATGCAGGATATCCTGGCACTCGACAGCGAACATCGCATGAATATACCCGGCACTACGCACGGCAACTGGAAATGGCGATTTGACTGGGCCCAGATTACGCCGGACATTACTGAACGCCTGCGCCACCTGACTCATTTATACAACCGCGTCGCCTAATGACAGGCACGCTGACACCGGAAGGCTGTACCTTTCAGGGCCTGTTCGAGGTCAGCGGGCTACAGCGGCTGGATGCACGCTTTCTGGACGAGCTGCATGCGCACAACCCGTCACTGCATGCCGGACTGCTCGGCTACCGGGGCGCATCGTTATCCCTGTCCCCACTGCAAATCAGCGTGTTGCTGCTCGCCTGTGCGCCGTTATTGGAAGAGTTTATTGCCCGGCTGTTTCATATCGAAACTGAAATAGAAGCGACACGCAAAGACCCTTTCCCACGACGCCGTCATGCAGTGTAAAAAGGTATCTGTGCAGCGGCGCGCGCGCCTTAAGAAAGCACATCACTGGGGGTATAATGTCCCCCACCTTATGACCAAGGACACCCATGGATAGTCTGTTACACCTGAAAGCCCTGCTGCTTGGCATCGTTGAGGGGCTCACCGAGTTTTTGCCTATCTCAAGCACAGGACACCTCATCATCGTTGCGGATACGGTAGGTTTTAATGGCATCAGTGCCAAGACTTTTACAATCTGTATTCAGTTGGGCGCCATCTTCGCCGTATGCTGGCATTACCGCATCCGCCTGCTCGCACTGCTGCAGACCTCCCCTCCCGAGCGGGCCACACAGAACTTCACTTTCCTTGCCAATCTGTTCGTTGCCTTTCTGCCTGCGGCCATCCTCGGGCTGGCATTCCATGACATGATAAAGACGTATTTATTCACGCCTGCCAGCGTCGCCATTGCCTTAATCATGGGCGGTGTGATTATTTTGCTGATCGAGCAGCGGCGCTATGTGCCACACACAGACTCAGTCGACGCCATCCACTGGAAGACGGCGCTTAAAATCGGCCTGTGTCAGGCCGTATCCCTGATTCCCGGTACCTCCCGCTCCGGCGCCACCATTATGGGTGGCTTGCTGTTTGGGCTGTCACGCCGGGCGGCAACCGAATTCTCCTTCTTCCTCGCCATTCCCGTCATGTTTGCCGCCACGCTTTATGACCTCTATAAAAGCTGGCACCTGCTGGGCAGCAACGATATCACGCTGTTTGCGACGGGGTTTATTGCCGCCTTTATAAGCGGGCTGCTGGCCATCAAGGGGCTACTCGCCTTTGTCGCCAATCACAGCTTCCGCGTATTCGCCTGGTACCGAATCGGCTTCGGCCTGCTGGTGCTGGCCTACTTCTGGTGAGCGGAGGGGCTGGCAGCGGTTTCGCGCAGGATATCGGTACCCGCCGGGGGTACAAACACAAACCGTGACGGGTCCGGCGCAGCGTCATACTTCAGGTTGGAAAAATTCAGCACCGTAATCTGGCCAAAACTGTCGTGCATTTCCATCGCCTGCAAATCACTTTGTCCAAAACCCAGGCGGATACGTTCGAAACCGCTGTCTGTCTGCTTCGGCGTTAGCTCCACCCAGTCCAGACCATTCCTTGACTCGGCCTGAGCGATGCTGAAGCTTTCCTCCAGTGGCTGGTTGCCGCTCAGCAACGACGCTGGTGTGCCACCCAACGCCTGGCCCAGTGGCTTGATGGTCGCCTGCTCCAGATCCTCGTCGTAAATCGTGATTTCCTTGCCATCGGAGGCAATGACCTGGCGGTAAGGTGTTTGGTAATCCCAGCGAAACTTTCCCGGACGCTGCATCAGCAGACTGCCACTCGCCCGCTGCACTACCCGGCCCTTGCCATCCTGCAGCGTCTGCTTGAAATCTGCCTGTATCGTCCGGGCACCCTGAAAGAATACCTGCAGGCGCTCGGTCACGGAGTGTACTGGCGCCGTGTCTGCCCCGGAACGGACAGCAGCCTGCGCTGTTGCGCTTGCCGGCGTTGATTCTGTGGCCGCCGCAATCAGCGGCACGCACAGCAGCGCGCAGAGGTACCCTGTACAGCGTGAGCGTGGAAATACCATATTCTTCTGTCCGGCTAATCTTCGGGAGGCGCGGCAGCCAGCACTTCGCGGCTGCCATTGGATTGCAATGGGCTCACCACCCCGGCACGCTCCATCTCCTCAATCATGCGCGCTGCACGGTTATAGCCGATCTTGAGCCGGCGCTGAATACCCGAGACAGAGGCACGTCGCGTCTCGGTAACAATACGTAATGCAGAATCATAAAGCGGATCGGCCTCGCCACTGTCACCCTCTTCCCCCGTTAGAGTAGTCGCGTCCTCCATCGTTCCCTGCAACACCTCTTCGTGGTAGTCCGGTGTGCCACGCTGCTTCAGGTACGCTACCACCTTGTGCACCTCATGATCGGCGACAAACGCCCCATGCACCCGCGTGGGGATACCACCGCCCGGCGTCAGGTACAACATATCGCCCTGCCCCAGCAACTGCTCTGCGCCCATCTGGTCGAGTATGGTGCGCGAATCCACCTTGGCCGAGACCTGAAAGGCGATACGCGCCGGTATGTTGGCCTTGATCAGCCCGGTGATCACATCCACCGAGGGTCGCTGGGTGGCAAGTATCAGATGTATCCCCGAGGCACGGGCCTTTTGCGCCAGACGCGCAATCAGGTTTTCCACTTTCTTGCCCACCACCATCATCATGTCGGCCAACTCATCAATGATGACCACGATGTAGGCCATGCTCTGCAACAACGGTGGGTCAACATCCTCCACCGGTTTCGCCATAGGGTCTACCAGCGGCTTGCCGCTGTCTGCCGCCTCCTTGATCTTGCGGTTGAGACCGGCGATGTTGCGCACGCCCAGCGCCGCCATCAGGCGGTAGCGCCGCTCCATTTCGGCCACGCACCAGTTCAGTGCGTTGGCGGCCTCGCGCACATCGGTCACCACCGGCGTCAGCAGGTGCGCAATACCCTGATAAACGGAGAGCTCGAGCATTTTCGGGTCGATCATGATCAGCCGCACTTCGTCGGGTCGGGCATTGAACAAGATACTCAACACCATGGCATTCATAGCCACCGATTTACCGGAACCGGTCGTACCTGCCACCAACAAATGCGGCATCTTGCCCAGATCGACCACCACCGGCGCACCGCCAATGTCCTTGCCCAGCGCCAGTGCCAGCGGCGAGCCGGCATGTTCATACTCCCTGGATTGCAGCGTTTCGGATAGCCGTACCAGTGCCCGGTGCTCATTGGGTAACTCCAGACCGATCACCGATTTACCCGGAATAACCTCCACCACGCGCACACTGGTAGTGGAAAGACTGCGCGCCAGATCCTTGGCGAGGCTGGTAATCTGGCTCACCTTGATACCGGCCGCAGGCTGAATTTCAAAACGCGTGATTACCGGCCCTGGGTGCACCGCAACCACCTGCACCTCGACGCCGAAATCCATCAGCTTCATTTCCACCTGACGCGACATCGCTTCCAGCGCGCTGTCGGACAGGTTTATCTGCTGGGCCTCCGGCGGATCCAGTAGCGACAGCGGCGGCAATGCATTATCGCTGGCGTCAAACAAGGGCACCTGACGCTCCTTCACTGCCCGTTCACTGGAGACCACCGCCTTGAGCACCGGTTCGATGCGGGGCGGCACCCGGGTTTCCACCTTGCGCCGCTCCAGTTTTGCCGCCACCTCACGCTTGAGGCGCGAACGCCGTCCAATGAAATAGTCGCGCAGACCCAGCCGTGTAATGAGGTAGTCAACTACTTGCAGGGTGATGCGCCCCACCCAGTCCATCAGCCAGAGCCAGGACAGACCGGTAAACAGGGTGACCCCGGTGAGAAACAGCACCAGCAGAAACAGCGTCGCACCGAGAAAGCTCACGCCCTGCACCAGCACGTCTGCAAGTTGGGCGCCCAGCAAGCCGCCCAGCTCATGCGGCAACGCCGACGGCCCGCTAAAATGCAGCGCCGCCAGACCCGCCCCCCCAGCCACGAGGAGTACCACACCCAGCGTGCGGACACCCATGCGGTGCCAGTTGAATGCCGTCGTACCCAGCCGGGCCTGATGAATCAACCAGCCGCCGTAACCAACGATGAGGGGTAACAGATAGGAGAGCACGCCGAACAGATACAGCAACACGTCGGCAATCCAGGCCCCGAGCCAGCCGCCCAGATTGGCGATCTGCTCGGTGGTACCGCTGCGTGACCAACCGGGGTCGGTGATCTGATAGCTGGCGAGCGCCATCACCAGATAAATCGTCAGCGCCAGACAGGCGATCAGACCCACCTCGTGCAGGCCGTAGGCCACACTATGCGCCCAAGGGTGATTGCCCCCCTGGAAAAGTCCGCCTGATTTTTTGCGGGTCGCCTGCGACAAGATCTAATCCATATTATGAATAATTATTCATAATATCATAATTTATCTATTATTTTTATAGATAACAAAACCTCTAGAACGGGATATCATCATCGAAGCTGTCGGCCTTGCCGCCCACCGCCTGCTCCATCTCCCCTGCATTGGCCTTGGCGCCACCACCCTTGGCACCGGCTGGCTTGTCCGCATAGGAGGCCGAACCACCGCCGCCCTTGCTGCCCAGCATCTGCATCTCGTTGGCAATGATCTCGGTGGTGTAGCGATCGGTGCCGGTGTTCTTGTCCTGCCACTTGCGGGTACGCAGACTGCCTTCGACATAGACCTGTGATCCCTTCTTAAGATATTCTCCAACAATCTCAGCCAACCTGTTGTAAAACACTACATTATGCCACTCGGTGCGCTCCTGCTGCTCGCCACTGGTCTTGTCCTTCCACGACTCGCTGGTGGCAATGGTGATGTTCGCTACCGCGCCGCCGCTCGGCATATAGCGTATTTCCGGGTCTTTACCCAGGTTGCCGACCAGAATTACCTTGTTAATACCCCTTGCCATGTTTATCTCTCCTCGCTTGATCTGTTTTGTCCGTCGTCAGGCTGTTCGCGCTCTGCCTCACGCGACGCTGGCACGCCCTTCTGCGTCAGCGGAAAAGGCCTGTAAAGCCGCCTCATCCAGCACCAGGGCATCCACCTTGAGATAGGCCGTGCCATCCGCCACCACTGCCTCAGCCACGCCCGGCACCTGCCGGATACGCTCGGCCAGGGCCTGAGACTGATTGTCGTCCAGCAGCCCCACTTTAAGCAAATAACTTTTCACGTAGCGCGGGCTGGCCATGCCATAGGCCACCGCAGCCCACAGGCCGGCCAGCACGGCGCACAGCACAAACACCCCTGCCAGACCCTGTACCCCGTATACCCAGCCGCCCAGAACGCCGCCGCCGAAGGCCCCCAGAAACTGGCTGGTCGAGTAGATACCCAGCGCCGTACCCTTGCCATCGACCGGCGCGGTCTTGGAGATCAGCGACGGCAATGTCGCCTCCAGCACGTTGAAGCTGATAAAAAACAGGAGCAAGGCCAGTGTGATGCCGACCACCGAGTCGTAAAACAGGGCCAGCACCAGTTCAGACAGGCCGAGCACAACGATAGCGCCGACAAATACCTCTTTCATGCGGCGCTTTTTCTCCGCCGCGAGAATAAAGGGCACCATCAGCATCAGGGCCAGCAGCATCACCGGGAGATAGACCTGCCAGTGATGCTCGACCGGCAAGCCGGCCTGCTCGCGCAGGGCGAAAGGCAGCGCGACAAAGCTGGCCATCAGCATGGCGTGCAAGACCATGATGCCGAAATTGAGCCGCAGCAGCTCGACATTCTTCAACACACTCCTGAACTTCGTCGGCATGGCCTCGGTATCGCGGTGAAAATGGCTTTCGACCGCTTGCGGCACCCCCAGCTTCAACACCGCGATACCCCCCAGCGCAAGCACGGCGGTAAGCCAGAAAATACCCGGCACGCCGATCCAGCTGTTCAGCACCGGACCCGCCACCAAGGCAAAGGCAAAGGAAACGCCAATCGTCATGCCGATCACGGCCATGGCCTTGGTGCGGTGCTCCTCCCGCGTGTGGTCGGCGGCCAGCGCCATCACGGCAGCAGCAATCGCCCCGCTGCCTTGCAGCGCCCGGCCGACAATCACGCCGGCAATGCTGTCCGCCATCGCCGCCACCACACTGCCGAAGGCAAACAGCAGCAGGCCGCCGATAATCACCGGCTGGCGTCCGATGCGATCAGACAGCATCCCCAATGGAATTTGCAGGAAGGCCTGCGACAGGCCATACACGCCAATGGCGAGGCCGATCAGGGCAGGGGTGGAATCAGGCAGGTGGTCGTGGGCGTAAAGCGCAAATACCGGCAGGATCAGGAACAATCCCAGCATACGCAGGGCGTAAATGGCGGCAAGTGAGATAGTGGCACGGCGCTCCCCGGGGGTCATGCCCGTTTGCTGCATGGGGTAGGTTTCCTTTTGCTTCTTTAAACCCGTATATTAACAGGTTTGTTTAGCTGGTCGGAATCCTTCATGAACAGCATCCGTATCCGCGGTGCGCGCACGCATAACCTGCGGAATATCGACCTCGAACTGCCACGTGACAAGCTGATCGTCATCACCGGCCTGTCGGGCTCCGGCAAGTCCTCGCTCGCCTTCGACACTATCTACGCCGAGGGCCAGCGCCGCTACGTCGAGTCGCTGTCGAGCTACGCGCGGCAATTCCTGTCGGTGATGGAAAAGCCCGATGTCGATCACATCGAGGGCCTGTCGCCCGCGATCTCCATCGAGCAAAAATCCACCTCACACAACCCGCGCTCCACCGTCGGCACCGTCACCGAGATTTACGACTATCTGCGTCTGCTGTTTGCCCGTGCCGGTATTCCGCACTGCCCCACCCACGGCACCGCCCTCGACGCCCAGACCGTAAGCCAGATCGTCGACCAGATTGTCGCACTGCCGGAAGGCATCGCCCTGATGCTGCTCGCCCCCGTCGTCGAAGGGCGCAAGGGTGAACATCACAATGTATTGAGCGAGCTGCGCAGTCAGGGGTTTTTACGCGCCCGCATCAACGGCAAGGTGGTCGAGCTGAGCGAGGCCCCGGCGCTGGATCTGCGCAAAAAGCACACCATCGAGGCTGTCATCGACCGCTTCAAGGCCCGCCCCGACCTGCGCCAGCGGCTGGCCGAGTCGCTGGAAACGGCGCTGCGCCTGAGTGAAGGCCTGGTGCGCGTCGCCTTTCTCGAGGACAAAAAACGCAAAGACCTGGTGTTCTCGGCAAAATTCGCCTGCCCTCTGTGCGGCTACAGCCTGACCGAACTCGAACCGCGTTTGTTTTCTTTCAATAACCCCGCCGGGGCCTGCCCCACCTGCGACGGTTTGGGCATCAAGCAGTTCTTTGACCCGGCCAAAATCGTGGCCCAACCCGACGTCAGCCTGACCGAAGGCGCCGTGCGCGGCTGGGATAAACGCAACGCCTACTACTTCCAGATGCTGAGCTCGCTCGCCGAGCACTACAAGTTCGATCTGGAAAAACCATTTTCAAAACTGTCCAAAAAGATTCAGGACGTCGTGCTGCACGGCAGCGGCGAGGAAGAAATTCTCTTTTACTACTACAACGAGCGCAGCGCCAACGCCAAGCGTCGCCACACCTTTGAAGGCGTCATCCCCAACATCGAGCGGCGCTACCACGAAACCGAATCCGGCATGGTGCGCGAAGAGTTGGCAAAATACCTCACCGCCCGCCCCTGCCCGGAATGTCAGGGTGCACGCCTCAATCTGGCCGCGCGTAATGTGTATGTGGAAGGCAAGACCCTGTCGCAAATCACCGCCCTGCCGGTAGATCAGGCACGGCAGTTCTTTGCTGAGCTTAAGCTCGCCGGACGGCGCGGGGAGATCGCCGCCAAAATCATGAAAGAGGTCAACGAGCGGCTCGGCTTTCTCGTCAACGTCGGCCTCGACTATCTCACCCTGGAGCGCAGCGCCGACAGCCTGTCCGGCGGCGAAGCCCAGCGCATCCGCCTCGCCAGCCAGATCGGCGCCGGACTGGTGGGTGTCATGTACATTCTCGATGAGCCTTCCATCGGCCTGCATCAGCGCGACAACCAGCGCCTGCTGAATACCCTCACCTACCTGCGCGATCTCGGCAACACCGTGATCGTGGTCGAGCACGACGAAGAGGCCATCCGCAGTGCAGACTATGTGGTGGACATCGGCCCCGGCGCCGGTGTGCACGGCGGCCACATCGTCGCCCAGGGCCTGCCGCTCGACGTCATCAACCACCCCGACTCCATCACCGGCCAGTATCTTTCCGGGCGGCGGAAAATACCTCTGCCCGCCGAGCGCAAGCCGGTGAATGAAAAGCGCTGCCTGCGCCTGCGCGGCGTCAGCGGCAACAATCTCAAAAACATTGACGTCGCACTCCCGGCCGGCCTCATGACCTGTATTACGGGCGTCTCCGGCTCGGGCAAATCCACCCTCATCAACGACACCCTGTATCACCTGCTCGCCCGCGCACTGCATAATGCAGGTGAAGAACCGGCACCCTATACCTCTGTCGATGGCATGGAGTTGTTCGATAAAGTCGTGAACATCGACCAAAGCCCCATCGGCCGTACACCGCGCTCCAACCCGGCCACCTACACCGGGTTGTTTACCCCTATCCGCGAATTATTCTCCACCACGCCCGAGGCCCGCGCGCGCGGCTACAACCCCGGCCGCTTCAGCTTTAACGTCCAGGGCGGGCGCTGCGAGGCGTGTTTAGGCGATGGCCTGATCAAAGTGGAAATGCATTTCCTGCCCGACATCTACGTCGCCTGCGACGTGTGCAAGGGCAAGCGCTACAACCGCGAGACGTTAGAGGTGCATTACAAACACAAAAACATCCACGAAATACTCGACATGACGGTGGAGGATGCCCGCGCCTTCTTCGACCCCGTGCCCGCCATCGCCCACAAACTGCAAATGCTGATGGAAGTCGGCTTGGGTTATATCAAGCTCGGCCAGAACGCCACCACCCTCTCCGGCGGCGAAGCCCAGCGCGTCAAACTCTCGCGCGAACTGTCGCGCCGCGATACCGGCAACACCCTCTACATCCTCGACGAGCCCACCACCGGCCTGCACTTCCACGACATCGAGCAGTTGCTGCGCGTACTGCACCACCTGCGCGACCACGGCAACACCGTCGTAGTCATCGAACACAACCTCGACGTCATCAAAACCGCCGACTGGATTATCGACCTCGGCCCCGAAGGCGGCGGCAAAGGCGGCCAAGTCATCGCCACCGGCACACCGGAAGACATCGCCGCAGAGCCGCATTCCTATACGGGTCAATATCTGAAATCAGTATTAGAACGTATCTAATAGCCAACCTTACCGAGAAACCTATACTAGGTAGTGCCGAATTCTTATTACACCGGGGATAGTCATGGTGCAAAACCAAGCAATTGATGGAAAGATCGCCCGAGAAGGTTGCTGACAATATATGTCTCAACCTCTTAAGACAGTGATCACCCCAGAGAGCCTCGACTTTGCTCTTAGGCACATTTCACACTACTATGACACCGACTTCTACCCCAGAACTGAAGAGTTTTTTGCAATTAAGTATTTCTGGGATGAGGTGAAAGAATATATTCTTAACTCAGATTTAGATGATGTTCTGTCCGCAGCCCCATTGGTCGATCCCTGGCCCAAGACGAGAGGTGGGTTCAGAATAGTTCACCGCATTGAGCCGCTCGACTCCCTTATTTACACAGCACTAGCAAAAACCGTTGCACCAGCGGTGGAGACTGCTAGGGCAAATCCCGAAGTGGCATGCTCATACAGAATCTCTGAAAGCGACACCAGCTTCTTCACAGATGGTTCTGGTTTTAATGTGTACAGGGAGCGCTGTGAGAATTTATCTAAAACATACCAATACGTACTATCCACAGATATATCAGATTTCTATAACAAGATTTACTTACATAGACTCCAAAATGCAATTCAGTCGGCTACCGACACTCCAACTGGTATATCCAAGAGGATTGAATACTTCCTCACCGCGCTAAATACAAGAGCTTCTCAGGGAATCCCTGTCGGGCCAGCGGCGAGCATAATAATGGCAGAAGCCACGCTTATTGATGCAGACCAATTTATAGATGGACGAGGCTTTGAGCACGTTCGATACGTAGATGACTTTCGAATATTCGGAAATTCTCAACAAGATTTGCAATCGCTCCTACAAGATTTCTCCGTTTACATGCATGAGAATCAGCGACTTTCTCTTTCTGCAGAGAAAACATACATCATAAGTTCTGATGACTTCCTTAACAAGGAGCTCAACAACCAGTACCAACTGGAGAAATTAGAAATTTTAGCTGAAATCGAGGTCGTCAACCCCTACACAATGGAAGTTGAGGACTTGGATTTGGTTGTTATAGAGAATGCGGGAGAGCTTCTTCTGGACGCGCTTGTGCGAATCAGGAAATTCCAAACAGTGGACCTCGGAGTGATCCGAGCGATAGTACGTCGAGCAAAAGCACACGGAATTAGAGAGATAGCCACGTACCTTATAGAAAATATTGAATTCTTTTCGGCAGCCGTTAATGACATTGCCCTCTACCTTGACACTATAACCGATAGCGACTTCATCTCTTCAAACACGGTACTATTGGAGAAACTTTGCGAAAGCCCCGCCGCCAACTTGCGGGCCGTTAGGCTGTGGCTTGAGTGGTATTTCTCTCGTCACATATCGATTTTAAAAATACCTAAAGCTCACGCGCTTGTTTTCTCAAGCAAGCGACTACGACCGCAAGCTCGAGCCGCAATAACCTCGAACAACCAAGCGTGGGTGAAAGATAGAAAGAACCAACTTCTTCACTATGCATACTGGGATAGGCGCTCTATTTTCTTGGCCGCCAAAGTACTATCCAAAGATGAACGGGAAAGGTGGCTGACTCCACTTATCAAAGGGGATAGCCTAGGCCAAATGGATAAATGGATGGCTCGGTGGGTTCTTGCGGGCTCTCCAGACAGCTCCGACTTTGATGATGATTTACCGTTTTGATCTTTGATTGCGTTTAAGGGGTTAGCAAGCACGGGCTCGGAGAGAACATAAGAACATAGGGGTCAGGCCTTACAATTTAGAACATAGGGGTCAGGCCTTACAATTTACATCCATGTCAAATGTAAGGCCTGGCCCTATTATTCCATCACCTTGACGCAATATTTGGCGTCAAATAGGATGGCTACTTTACGTTAGGCCAATTATGAAACGAAGGGGGCGCAATGGGACAAGATTACAGATCGATTGACCCGGACTGGCGTTATTGCGCTAAAAAGGAGCTACTAGCTAAGAAAAAACCAAATTTTTATCAACGAATGGGGAAACCCCATGTCTTTTGGTTTGGCATCTTCTGTCTAATCGCTATGATTGTAAACGCTCGAGAGCATGACTTATTTGGGGTTTCAGCCTTCTCAGCTATAGGCGGGATTGTATTCTATATTGCGTTCACCTCCATTGGCGATCTCGTTGACGGCGCGGTCTGTCACATAATGATCGACGGAATCGATTTCGGATACCGTATCGATGCCGGGGATCTTGAAGATTTCCTGTATTGCCAGTTTGAAAACAGAAAAATTGAGGTCGAGAAGACAGGGTACAGCGTAAGCACGCTACCTTCCGGTGATTTCTGGAAAAAAGAACGTCGTAGAATCAAAGAATCAAAAGAATCAATAGGGTCATGACATCTAAACGGCATAAACGGGGTCAAGTCTTGACATCACGGTTTTGGATCGGCTAATCTCTGTCCATGGCTCGCCCCCTACGACTTGAATTCCCCGGCGCGATCTATCACGTCACTTCACGCGGCAACGCGCGGAATGCGATATTTCTCGATAATGAGGACCGGGGGTTGTTTCTTGGTTGCCTCGGCGAAGTAATTGCTCGCTTTGGCTGGCTGTGTCATGCGTATTGCCTGATGGACAATCACTATCATCTGCTTATCGAGACGCCGGAGGGCAACCTCTCGCTGGGCATGCGGCAATTGAACGGCGTCTATACCCAGCGCTTCAACCGGCGTCACGGACGTGTGGGGCATGTGCTCCAGGGACGATTCAAGGCGATTGTGGTGGATCGTGACAGCTACCTGCTGGAGTTGTGCCGCTATGTCGTGCTAAACCCGATACGTGCCGGTATGGTAGAGAAAATTGAGCGCTACGCTTGGAGCAGTTACCCAGCAACGATGGGGCTGGCCAAATGTCCGGCGTGGCTCAAAACGGACTGGGTGCTGGGCCAATTTGCCAAAACGCGTGCCGTAGCCAGACGACGCTACGCTGAGTTTGCGGCAGAAGGCGGGGGACTTCCGTCCCCGTGGCCTGCGGTGAGAGGCCAGGCGCTGCTGGGCTCGGAAGCCTTTGTGGAGAAAATACGCCCGTTGCTTGAAGGGAAGGACGAGATAAAGGAGATTCCACGTGCCCAACGCCTGCTGCACCGGCCAAGCCTGAGGAAGTTGTTTACCAAGGCGGTTCAAAGCGATAAGGCCTTGCGCGACGAGGCCATTCGAAAAGCGTATCTGGACTATGGCTATACCATGGCGACGATTGCTCGTCATGCCGGGGTGCATTATTCTACGGTGAGCAAAGTCATCAAGGGCGAGAGGTGAAAACTGTGATGTCAAGACCTGACCCTGTTTTTCTGTTTTTCTGTTCTGTTTTTCTTGATATCTGGATCAAGGAAACTTAAATCAATAGCGAATTCATAACCAACGGCGGTCTGGAATATCTGCCTGCCTTCGCCATCAGTCTGGCCATCGGCATGTTGATCGGTCTGGAGCGGGAGCGCACGCCCACGGCCAAGGCGGGGCTGCGCACTTTCACTCTGGTGGCGCTGTTCGGCACCCTGGCGGCGCTGTTGTCGGAGCAGACCGGTGCTGCCTGGGTGCTGGCCGGTGGCCTGCTGGTGGTGGGTGGCATGATGGTGGCGGCCTACGCTCACGCCCCTCCCGATGCGGGCGGAGACCCGGGCACCACCACGGTAGCAGCCATCGTGCTGTGCTACGGACTGGGCGCGATGGTGTGGTATGGCTATCACCAGCTCGCGGTGATGGTCGCCATCGTGACCACCGTGCTGCTCTACTTCAAGACCGAGTTGCACGGCATCACCCGCAGCCTCACCCGGCGCGATCTGATTTCTTTCCTGCAATTCGCGGTGTTGTCGCTGGTGATCTTGCCTCTCCTGCCGAATCAGAATTACGGCCCTTTTGAGGCGCTCAATCCCTACCGGATATGGTGGATGGTGGTGCTGATCTCCGGCATGAGCCTCGCGGGTTACGCCGCCCTGCGCATCGTTGGCCGGCGCCACGGCGCACCGCTTATGGGAGTGTTCGGTGGGCTGGTATCGAGCACCGCCACCACCCTGGTGTTCGCGCGCCACGCGCGCAGCAACGTGGAACTGGTTCCAATTGCCGCAATAGTAATCCTGCTCGCCAACCTGATGGTGCTGGTACGGCTGGGGGTCATTGCCGCCGTTGTATCACCCAACCTGCTGCCCGCGCTGCTGCCGGTGCTGGGTGGCGGCCTGCTTGCAGGGTTAGCCGGTACGGCCCTGTTTTGGCGTGGCCTGCACCGTGATGCCGCGTTGCCCGCCCTGGAACTCAACAATCCCACCGAGCTACGCACTGCGCTGGGCTTCGGCCTGCTCTATGCGGCGGTGCTGTTCGCCGCTGCCTGGCTCGCCGATTACGCGGGCAATCAGGGACTGTATGCCGTGGCGCTGGCCTCCGGCCTCGCCGACGTAGACCCGATCACCCTGTCCAGCCTGCGCCTGTTTGGGTTGGGCATATTGGCCGAAAGCCCGGTGGTGACAGCGATCACCCTCGCCTTTGTCGCCAACCTTGCGTTCAAATTCAGCCTGATGCTGTTTATCGGCGGCGCGGCGCTGTCGCGCAAGACCGCCGCAGGCATGCTGTCCATCGCTGTCGGCGCAGGCGCCGGGTGGGCAGTTTTTTATATTTGATTGGAAACAAGCGCGGGGGTGCAGTATGTCTCGCGGATACCGCTGCGCCACATCCTGGCTACTTGCTACTACTTAGGCGCCGCTGAACTCTGACATTAGGCATACCCAGATACCCCTGATATAATTTTCTCGCCGTTCCTGACGAATGGAGAACCCCATGAAACTGACCGCAGTATTCGAGAAAGCCCCCGAGGGCTATATCGGCTTTGTCGAAGAGCTTCCCGGCGCCAACACCCAGGGCGACACACTCGACGAGGTACGCAGGAATCTGCCAGAGGCCGTGGAGATTGTGTTAGCAGCCAACCGGGCGCTGGGCGGAAATGCTTCAGGGCAAAGACATTATTCGCGAGCCGTTGCTGCCACCGGCGGCATGAGACGGCTCGACCTCGTACGCCTTCTCCAGAGTCACGGTTGCGAACTGTTGCGGGAAGGCGGGAACCATAGCGTCTTCATTAATCACACTATCCGTAAGTCAGCTACGTTCCCGCGAGATCAACGAATTTCTGGCTCGCAAAAATATGCAAAGACCTTGAAGTCTTCGAACCCTAGAGGGTCTATCTACCTGACTACTGAAGTTTCCCTGTCAGACTGTTCAAAAACGCGACAATAGCCTGCACCTGCTCATCACTCAAATCCTGCTGTAATTGAGTCTTCGCCATTACGCGCACGGCCTCGTCCAGCGTCGGCACCGTGCCGGTGTGAAAATAAGGTGCGGTGAGTGCGATATTGCGCAATGTAGATACCCGAAACAAGTGCTTGTGTATGGCTTCCCGGGTTGCTTCATAGTGTCCTAAATCGTCCGTCACCAGACTGTACTTCTGATCGTACTCACTGCCGATGTAATTGGGGAACAATTCGTAGAATCCCTCCCCCATGGGTACCGGCGGGCCGGAGAGATTGATGCCGAAGTGGCAGGCCGAGCAACCCACCTTCTGAAACTCTTCAAACCCGCGCTGTGCCTCGGCACTGAGCGCCTGTTTGTCGCCTTGCAGGTAACGGTCAAAGGCGCTGTCTGGCGTGATCAAGGTACGCACATAGGCAGCTAGCGCCTGGGCGATGCTGTCGTCCGCGCCTGTCGGTTGTGCGCCAAATACAGCGGCAAACTGTGGGCGGTATTTCTTTCGCGCCGTGATGCGCGCAGTCACGCTGGCGAGATCCGGATTGCCCATCACCGTCGGATCAATCAGGTGATCCTTAACCGCTGCCTCCAGACTCGCCGCGCGGCCATCCCAGAACTGCACGCTCTGAAACGCTGCGTTAAGCACGCTGGGTGTCGAGCGTCGCGTACGCTTGCCGAGCGCGCCCAGCGAGCGAACGCGGCCATCGGCACCTCCCTTGCTCAGGGCATGGCAGCTGTTACAGGCAACGGCCCGGTTGACTGAGAGCCACTTGTCGGCAAACAGTTGCTTGCCGAGGGCAATCTTGGCCGGGGTTTGCGGGTTATCCGCCGGGATGGGTGCAGTAATCGGCAGGGGTGAGAACACCTCAAAGGCCAGCAGCGGCTGCGCGCAGACAACAAGCGCCGCAACGATAACGGTACGTACCAGACCTGAGCGGTAATTCATGTACTCTCCTAAGCTCGAAACAAAAAAGGCCGAGCAAGCTCGGCCTTTTCAGTGTGATGCCACATTGCTTACTTGGCAGCTTCTTTCACTGCTTCCGGTTGTGGGCGGTCCACCAACTCCACCAGCGCCATTGGCGCCGTGTCTCCAGCACGGAAGCCGCACTTCAAAATACGCAGGTAACCGCCGGGGCGCGTCTTGTAACGCGGGGCGATTTCGTTAAACAGTTTGGTGACCATCTCCCGATCATGGATGCGGGCATAGGCCAGACGACGCTTGGAAACGTTGTCGACCTTGGCCAGCGTGATCAGCGGCTCCACCACACGCCGCAAGTCCTTGGCCTTGGGCAGCGTGGTCTCGATGACTTCGTGGCGCAGCAGGGCGGCGGCCATATTCTTGAACATGGCAGCGCGGTGCGAGCTGTTGCGACTTAACTGACGTCCTGAATTGCGGTGGCGCATAAAAAATTCCCAGAATCCCTATATGTCAGGCTGATGCCTTCTCTTTGTCGCGCAGGTGCGCCGGTGGCCAGTTCTCCAGCCGCATGCCCAGTGAAAGGCTGTGGGTGGCCAGCACGTCCTTGATCTCAGTGAGCGACTTCTTGCCCAGGTTCGGTGTCTTCAACAGCTCGTTTTCGCTGCGCTGAATCAGGTCACCGATGTAATGGATGTTTTCCGCCTTGAGGCAGTTGGCCGAACGTACAGTGAGCTCCAGATCATCGACCGGGCGCAACAGGATCGGGTCAATCTCGGCCTGCATCGTGGCCGGGTGGACTTCCTCGCTGCCCTTCAGCTCGACGAAGGTGGAGAGCTGATCCTGCAGAATCGTTGCGGCACGGCGTATCGCCTCTTCCGGATCAACGGTGCCGTTGGTCTCGATGTCGATCACCAGCTTATCCAGGTCGGTACGCTGCTCTACACGCGCGCGCTCTACGGTGTAGGTCACGCGGTGCACCGGGCTGAACGATGCATCCAGGCTGAGTGTGCCGATCTTGCGGTCTTCTTCCAGGTTCAGACGCGTTGCAGCTGGCTCGTAGCCTCTGCCGCGCTTCACCAGCAAGTTCATGTTGATTTCGCCCGACTTGGTCAAATGGGCAATGACGTGATCTGGATTCATGATTTCGACATCATGGTCGAGCGTGATATCACGCGCCAGCACGACACCCTGGCCTTTTTTCTTCAGTGTAAGCGTGGCTTCGTCGCGGGCATGCATGCGTATCGCAAGGCCCTTGAGGTTGAGTAGAATTTCGACCACGTCTTCCTGCACGCCTTCGATACTGGTGTACTCGTGCAACACGCTGTCGATCTCGGCTTCCACGACTGCACTGCCCGGCATGGAAGACAGCAGGATGCGGCGTAGCGCATTACCCAAGGTGTGCCCAAAGCCGCGCTCGAGTGGCTCCAGCGTTACCTTGGCGTGCCTGTCATTAATCGCTTGGACAGAGACCAGGCGTGGTTTCAAGAATTCGGCGACTGAACCCTGCATATTAAACCCTCTTTGGAATTGCCTGGTTTACTTCGAGTACAACTCAACGATCAAATGTTCCTTGATGTCGGCTGACAGTTCACTGCGCTCAGGCAGAGCCTTGAATATGCCTTGCAGCTTTGTGACATCAACATCAATCCAGTCTGAAAAGCCACGCTGCTGGGCCATTTCCATCGCTGCCTTGATGCGTAACTGCTCTTTTGCCGCATCCGTAGCAGCAATGACATCATTGGGCTGCACCTGGTAGCTCGGAATATTGACCTTCTTGCCATTGACCGTGATCGCGTTGTGGCGCACCAGCTGCCGCGCTTCCGAGCGCGATGCGCCAAAACCCATGCGGTAAACGACGTTGTCCAAGCGACCTTCCAGCAGCTGCAACAGTAACTCGCCGGTTGAGCCCTTGCGGCTGTCGGCCTCGGCATAGTAGCTGCGGAACTGACCTTCCAGCACGCCATAGACGCGGCGCAGCTTCTGCTTTTCGCGCAGCTGATGGGCATAGTCAGTCAGGCGCGTACGACGCTGCCCATGCTGACCCGGCGGAAAAGCTCGGTTCTCCATCGCACACTTGCTGGTAAAACACTTCTCGCCCTTAAGGAAGAGTTTCTCGCCCTCACGACGGCACAAACGACACTTCGGACCTGTATATTTAGCCAAGACTTACTCCAGACTCAAACGCGACGACGTTTTGGGGGACGGCAACCGTTGTGCGGTATCGGCGTGACGTCAGTGATATTAGTGACCTTGAAGCCCACCGCATTGAGTGCGCGCACCGCGTATTCACGTCCAGGACCAGGGCCCTTGATGAATACTTCGAGGCTTTTTACACCACATTCCAGTGCCGCAGTGCCCGCCTTCTCGGCGGCTACCTGTGCCGCAAAGGGCGTGCTTTTGCGCGAGCCACGGAAGCCGCAGCCACCGGCTGACGCCCAACTCAAGGCATTGCCCTGGCGATCAGTAATGGTGATGATGGTGTTATTGAACGATGCATGTACATGAGCCATGCCATCGACGACATTTTTCTTGACCTTTTTACGGGCACGCGAAGCTGTTTTGACTACCATATAGGCCTGTTATGTTTTGCGAATGGCTTTGCGCGGACCCTTGCGAGTACGTGCGTTAGTACGGGTACGCTGACCGCGTACCGGGAGACCGCGACGGTGGCGCAACCCTCGATAACAGCCGAGATCCATCAGTCGCTTGATGCTCATCGACACTTCGCGCCGCAGGTCACCCTCAACCTTGACCTTTGCCACTTCAGCGCGCAACGCTTCAACCTGTGCTTCGGTCAAGCTCTTGATCTTGACGTTGGGTTCTACACCGGCAGCGGCACAAATGGCGCGCGCACGGGTGTGTCCGATGCCGTAGATCGACGTTAACGCGATCGCAGCATGCTTCTGAACCGGGATATTTATGCCTGCAATTCTGGCCATTCAACCATGCTCTCTTAAGAGAAATAATGCCCTTGAAAAACTGTTAAGTATACGCATTCAGGGAATAATAATCAATCTATCCGCCGCACTCAGCCTTGGCGCTGTTTATGGCGCGCGTTGGTACAGATGACACGTATAATGCTCTTGCGCCGCAGGATTTTGCAGTTGCGACACAGCTTTTTTACCGAAGCTCGTACTTTCATAAACTATTCTCCACACTACTCTCAAAACACGATTGCGCACCCTAGCGGGACTGCCCTCTCAGGTTGGCCTTTTTCAGCAGGCCATCGTACTGGTGGGACATTAAATGCGCCTGAACCTGCGCAATAAAATCCATTACAACCACCACAATAATCAAAAGCGAGGTCCCACCAAAATAAAACGGAACATTCCAGTACACAATCAAAAACTCGGGCAACAGGCAGACCGAGGTGATATAGATGGCGCCTACCGTGGTCAGCCTTGTAGTCACGGCGTCAATATAATGCCCGGTCTGCTCGCCTGGCCGTATGCCCGGGATAAACGCACCGGACTTTTTCAAATTGTCGGCTGTCTCTTTCGGGTTAAACACCAACGCCGTATAAAAGAAACAGAAAAACATGATCAAGGCTGCATAAGTGATCACATACAGCGGCTGACCCGGCGACAGTGTGGTAGCAATATCACGCATCCAGCTCATGCCTTCACTACTCCCCCACCAACTGCCCAGCGTGCTCGGAAACAGCAGGATGCTGGAGGCAAATATCGGGGGTATCACACCCGCCATATTCACCTTTAGCGGCAGATGGCTGGCCTGGGCCGCAAACACCTTGCGGCCTGTCTGGCGCTTGGCGTAATTGACCGTAATCCGGCGCTGACCGCGCTCCACAAATACTACAAATCCCGTCACACAGAGCGCCAGCGCAAACAGCACCAGCACGATGAAAAAGTGCATCTCACCGGTACGGGCAAGCTCCATGGTGGTACCGATGGCAGACGGAAGCCCCGCCACGATGCCTGCAAAAATGATGATCGAGATGCCGTTGCCCACGCCACGCTCGGTCACCTGCTCACCCAGCCACATCAGAAACATGGTGCCAGTCACCAGACTAACCGTTGCCACAAATATGAAGCCAGGGCCGGGATTAATCACCACCGGCAGACCACCGCTACGCTGCGCCTCGAGTGCCACCGCAATGCCTATGGCCTGAAATATGGACAGCACCAGCGTACCGCGGCGCGTATATTGGGTAATTCTGCGTCTGCCCGCCTCGCCTTCCTTTTTAAGCTGCTCCAGTGACGGTACGACTGCCGTAAGCAACTGCATGATAATCGAGGCCGAAATGTAGGGCATGATGCCGAGCGCAAACAGCGACAGGCGCTCCAAGGCACCCCCTGAGAACATGTTGAACATGTCCACAATGGTGCCGCGCTGCTGCTCAAACAGGGCTGCAAGCGCGACCGGATCGATACCCGGCACCGGAATGTGTGCCCCAATCCGGAATACAATCAACGCGCCCAGCACAAACAGCAGACGCTGCTTCAACTCACTGAGCTTGCCCATACCCCCCAGGGTAGCTGCCATGGTTGAGCGGGCTACAGACACACTTATTCCTCGACCTTGCCGCCTGCTGCCTCAATCGCCGCCCGTGCACCCCTGGTAACTGCCAGGCCACGTACGGTTACAGCCACGGTCAGTGCGCCTGACGCGATCACCTTGATACGCTTGGCGCCCTTCGGCACGAGATCGGCGGCCTTGAGCACTGCGGCATCAATAACCTTGGCGTCGATCTTGCCGAGGGTATCCAGACGCACTTCAGCAGATTTGCCGGCGCTGAGGGAGGCAAAACCAAGCTTTGGCAAGCGGCGCTGAATCGGCATCTGGCCGCCTTCAAAACCCACCTTGTGGTAACCGCCCGCGCGTGCATGCTGGCCCTTGTGGCCGCGGCCGCAGGTCTTGCCCAGGCCGGAACCGCCACCGCGCCCAACGCGTTTACGGGCCTGCTTCTCGCCGGGAGCTGATTTGATTGTATTGAGATGCATCAGGCCGCGTCCTCGACTTTGAGCATGTAGGAAATCTTGTTGATGATGCCCCGTACTTCAGGGGTATCCAGCAGTTCTACCGTCTGGTTCATGCGCATCAGACCCAGGCCCTTGAGGCACGCCACATGATTGGGCAGACGCCCATTCTTGCTACGCACCAGGGTAACCCTTACATTTTTCTTCGCTGGCATGATTATTCCAGTATCTCTGTCACCGTCTTGCCGCGCTTCGCTGCCATCTCTTCCGGTGAGGACATACCGTCCAGGCCTCTCAAGGTTGCGCGCACGACGTTAATAGGATTGGCCGAGCCGATACACTTGGCGAGCACGTCATGCACACCCAGCACTTCGAATACGGCGCGCATCGCACCACCGGCGATAATGCCCGTGCCTTCTGAGGCTGGCTGCATGAACACCTTGGTCGCGCCATGATTTGCTGTCACTGCGTACTGCAGGGTTGTGCCATTGAGCGTTACGGAGCGCATGTTGCGGCGCGCGTCTTCCATTGCCTTCTGGATCGCCGCCTGCACTTCACGTGCCTTGCCGCGTCCCAGCCCGATCTTGCCATTACCGTCACCGACCACTGTAAGCGCAGAGAATCCGAACTGACGTCCGCCCTTCACCACCTTGGCGACACGGTTGATATTGACCAGCTTCTCCTTCAAGCCGTCGCTCGGTTTACTGCTATCGTAGCTCGCCATATCCAGTTAGCCCTTAGAATTGGAGGCCGTGTTCACGCGCGGCTTCGGCCAGCGACTTGACACGACCATGGTATTGAAAACCGGAGCGGTCAAACGCCACCTTTGAAATCCCGGCGGCCTTGGCTCGCTCTGCCAGCAGCTTGCCTACAGCAGCAGCGGCAGTAACGTTACCCGTTCCCTTGAGGTCAGCCTTGACAACTGCCTCAAGCGTGGAGGCGCACGCGACTACCATGGCACCGTCCGGCGAGATCAACTGGGCGTATATGTGACGCGGAGTGCGGTTTACGCACAGCCGGTACATGCCCAACTCTTTGATCTTCGCGCGTGCCTTGCGTGAGCGACGTAATCTGCTTTCTTTCTTGTCCATGGTCTCGTCCTTTACCCCGCTACTTCTTCTTCACTTCTTTGCGCACAACCACTTCATCGGAGTAACGCACGCCCTTGCCTTTATAAGGTTCCGGCGGACGGTAAGAGCGTATCTTGGCGGCAACAGCACCTACCACCTGCTTGTCCATGCCCTTGATTACGATCTCGGTCTGAGTCGGTGTTTCTACCGTGATGCCTTCAGGTATAGGGAAGCTGAGCGGATGCGAAAAACCCAGCGTGAGGTTCAGCATTTTGCCCTGTACCTGGGCACGGTAGCCAACGCCCACCAGGTCGAGCTTCTTGCTAAAGCCCAGCGTGACACCCGTAACCATGTTGTTGACCAGCGCCCGGGTCGTCCCCGCCATGGCGTCAGAACGGGGCTCCTTGTCTAGCGGCGCGAATGTCAGCACGTTATTCTCAAGAACAGTCTGCACACGCCTGTCCAGTGGCATCTGCAACGAGCCCTTGGCACTCTTGACAGTAATCATCTGCCCTTGCACGACTACATCGACCCCGTTGGGGACCGGAATTGGATTTTTAGCAACTCTCGACATGACCGCCTACCCTTTCCTTACGAGACCACGCACAGAATTTCGCCACCGTAGCCAGCTTTGCGGGCAGCACGGTCTGTCATCACACCTTGCGAGGTAGAGACGATAGTGATACCCAGACCACCCAACACCTTCGGCAGATCTGTTTTCTGCTTGTAGACACGCAGACCGGGACGACTCACACGCTGCAGACGCTCGATAACGGGCTTGCCGTTGTAGTATTTCAACACCACCTGCAGCCTGGGCTTGGCGCCCTCCTCGCGCACGGCATAGTCAGCAATGTAGCCTTCGTCCTTCAACACCTGGGCCACTGCCACCTTCAGGCGTGATGCCGGCATGATGACTTCGGCCTTTTTCGCACCCAATCCGTTACGGATGCGGGTCAACATGTCTGCTATGGGATCGGTCATGCTCATAAAATCAGCTCTCTAGTGCCTGGTGGCCAGTAAAAACAAAAAATCATTATTCTTTTCTCGTCTCGCAACTTGTCACTTGCTACTGTCACTCACCAACTTGCCTTAACCAATCCCGGAATATCACCGCGCATTGCGGCCTCACGCAGTTTGTTACGGGCCAAACCAAACTTTCGATAATAACCATGGGATCTTCCGGTAATGCGGCAGCGGCTATGCATTCTTACCGGGCTTGCGTCTCGCGGCAGCGCCTCAAACTTACGCCTGGCATCATCACGCACCTTGTCACTAGCGCCCTGATCGCTCATTTTGGCCTTCAGCGCTGCACGTTTCTGCGCGTACTTTTTTACGGTACGTGTGCGTTTGAGTTCACGGTTTACAAGAGATGTCTTGGCCATAGTCTTTAGCTGGTACGTATCGGGAAGTTAAATGCGGCGAGCAGTGCGCGCGCCTCTTCGTCATTCTTCGCACTTGTCGTGATGGTGATATCCATGCCACGCAAGGCGTCGATTTTGTCGTAATCGATTTCCGGAAAAATAATCTGTTCACGCACACCCAGGCTGTAGTTGCCACGGCCATCAAAGGAGCGTGGGCTGAAGCCGCGAAAATCGCGGATACGTGGAATGGCGATACTGATCAGCCTGTCCAGAAACTCGTACATACGGGTACGGCGCAGCGTCACTTTGCAGCCGATAGCAAGATCTTCACGAATCTTGAAACCTGCGATGGATTTACGTGCATAGGTAACCACCGGCTTTTGGGCCGCAACCTTTGCCATGTCACCCACAGCGTTGTCAACGATCTTCTTGTCCGCGACGCCCTCACCTACGCCCATGTTCAGCGTGATCTTGGTGATGCGCGGAACCTGCATCGCGCTGGTATAAGAAAATTTCTCAGTGAGCGTCTTGACCACTGTGGTTTCGTAATGCTTCTTCAGTCGTGGAGTAGTTGCAGCCATTTTCATACTACCTGTCGAGCACTTCGTTGTTGGACTTAAAGTAGCGCACTTTGCGACCGTCCTCGAGGGTACGGAAACCTATGCGGCCACCTTTCTTGGTAACCGGGTTGTAGATAGCTATATTGGAAGCGTGCAGTGGCATTTCCTTTTCCACAATCCCACCGCTCGCTCCACGCGCAGGATTGGGCTTGGTATGACGCTTCGCCATGTTGATGTTCTCCACCAACACGCGTTCACCTTCCAGAACGCGAGTAACCGCGCCGCGCTTGCCCTTGTCTTTGCCGCTGATGATGATGACTTCATCACCCTTCTTGATTCTGTCCATGACGCCTGTGATCCTGGTCTATAAAACTTCTGGTGCCAGAGAGATAATCTTCATGAATCTCTCACTGCGCAGTTCGCGCGTCACTGGCCCGAAGATACGTGTGCCGATAGGTTGCTTCTGATTGTTAAGCAAGACCGCCGCATTGCTGTCAAAACGAATCAAGGAGCCGTCCGGGCGGCGCATGCCTTTGCGCGTGCGCACCACCACTGCGTCATATACCTCGCCTTTCTTGACCTTGCCGCGCGGAATCGCTTCCTTGACGCTCACCTTGATGATGTCGCCAATGCCGGCATAACGGCGGTGTGAGCCGCCCAGCACCTTGATGCACATCAGCCGACGAGCGCCGCTGTTGTCGGCGACATCAAGATGGGTTTGCATTTGTATCACGGACCGCCTCCAGACTCGTTACTAATTACATCAGGTAACAGAAAATTGTAGCATGAATCATGCTGATACTAAACAGTGACTTTTCTACACCACTGCCTTCTCAAGCACCTTGACCAGTCGCCATGACTTGTTCTTGGACAGCGGGCGGCACTGCTCGACGGCCACCAGGTCGCCTTCCATGCACTCATTGATCTCGTCATGGGCAAGCAGCTTGGTCGTACGGCGTATGTATTTGCCATACATGGGATGCTGCACTGTGCGTTCCACCAGCAAAGTGATGGATTTATCCATTTTATTGCTGACCACACGCCCCGTGACGGTGCGGCTTGCCTTGCCTGCCTTGTCCTGACTCATATGGCCTTACCTGCCTTCTCATTCAGTAGCGTTTTGGTTCGCGCTATATTGCGCCTCACTGCCCGCAGCGCACTGGGCTTGGACAGTTGGCCCGTACCCTTTTGCATGCGCAGATTGAATTGCTCGCGTAGCAGGTCGAGCAACTCCTTGTTCAGGTCCTGTTCGGACTTCTTTCTCAGCTCAGAGGCCTTCATCACATCACCGTACGCGCTACAAAAGTTGTTAATACAGGAAGCTTGGCGGAGGCCAGCCTGAAGGCCTCACGCGCGATATCTTCGGTTACACCCTCAATTTCGTAAAGCATGCGGCCTGGCTGCACCATGGCAACCCAGTACTCCACGTTGCCCTTGCCATTACCCATGCGAACCTCGAGGGGCTTTCTGGAAATCGGCTTGTCCGGGAATACCCTGATCCAGACCTTGCCGCCACGTTTCAGGTGGCGCGTCATGGCCCGGCGTGCAGCCTCGACCTGACGCGAGGTAATCTGGCCGCCGCGCGTTGATTTCAGGCCGAATTCACCAAAGCTGACACGATTGCCGGTCGTGGCTACGCCGCGATTACGACCCTTCATCTGTTTGCGGTATTTTGTTCTCTTGGGCTGTAGCATGTCGATTACGCCCCTGCCACTGCTGTCTTCTCGACGCCTTCTTCAGCCAACTGGTCGCCAGCCTTGAAGACCTCGCCTTTGAATATCCAGACCTTGATACCAATCACACCGTAGGTGGTGTGTGCCTCGGCGAGACCGTAGTCGATATCAGCACGCAGGGTATGCAGTGGGACGCGGCCTTCACGCACCCACTCACTGCGCGCGATCTCGGCGCCGTTGAGGCGACCACCGACATTGATCTTGATGCCCAGCGCACCGATGCGCATGGTGTTGGTAGCGGCACGCTTCATGGCGCGACGGAACATGATGCGCTTCTCAAGCTGTTGCGCGATGCTCTCTGCAACGAGGTAAGCGTCCATTTCCGGCTTGCGGATTTCTTCCACACTGACGTGCACCGGTATACCCATCATGCCGCTAATATGCTTGCGCAATGACTCGATATCTTCACCTTTCTTGCCAATCACGATCCCCGGACGCGCAGTATGAATAGTGATGCGCGCACTGCGGGCGGGCCTCTCTATCTGAATACGACTTACCGAGGCTTGCGCCAGCTTCTTGCGCAGGAATTCCCGCACCTGCAGGTCGGTATTCAGATAATCAGCATAATTCTTCGTGTCGGCGTACCACATGGACGTCCAGTCCTTGATGACTCCGAGACGAATTCCGACAGGATGTACCTTGTGACCCATAGCCCTAATCTCTCGTCTGTTTATTTGGCAGCAACTGTAATGGTGATGTGGCTGGTGCGCTTCAGAATGCGCGCCCCACGACCCTTGGCACGCGCGTGCATGCGCTTGTGCATGGGGCCACCGTCCACAAAGATCGTGGCAACCTTCAACTCGTCAATATCAGCACCCGCATTATGCTCGGCATTCGCAATCGCTGATTCCAACACCTTTTTGATCAGCCGGGCGGCTTTCTTATTGCTGAAGGTCAGCAATTGCAGCGCACGCTCGACCGGCAGACCGCGTATCTGGTCCGCCACCAGACGGCCCTTTTGCGGGGAAATATGGGTGTACTTCAATTTCGCTGCCACTTCCATAGGTATCTCTCTTTATGCAGCTGGTGCCGCAGCCTTCTTGTCGCCGGTGTGGCCTTTAAACGTGCGGGTCAGGGCAAACTCACCCAGCTTATGGCCAACCATGTTATCGGTGATCATGACGGGTACATGCTGGCGGCCATTATGCACGGCAATGGTCAAGCCGATCATGTCAGGCAACACCATCGAACGACGCGACCAGGTCTTGATCGGGCGCTTGCTGTTGGTTGCAACCGCCGCCTCGATCTTCTTGACGAGGTGCGCATCAATAAACGGACCTTTTTTAACTGAACGTGGCATACAATTTAATTCCTTACCTTACGCCCTTGGGACGACGACGGACGATCATGCTATCAGTACGCTTGTTTTGGCGCGTCTTGTAACCCTTGGTCGGCGTACCCCAGGGTGACACCGGATGACGCCCACCCGAGGTGCGGCCTTCGCCACCACCGTGAGGATGATCGACCGGGTTCATCGCCACACCACGCACTGTCGGGCGTACACCACGCCAGCGCGCTGCACCCGCCTTGCCATATGAGCGCAGCCCGTGCTCTGCATTGCCTACCTCACCCATCGTGGCGCGGCAATCAATGGAAACCTTGCGCATCTCACCCGAGCGTAGACGCAGTACAGCGTGATCGCTTTCGCGGGCTACCAGTTGCACAGCAGCACCCGCGCTACGCGCCATTTGCGCGCCCTTGCCGGGTTGCATTTCGATGCAGTGCACCGTGCTACCCACCGGGATGTTGCGTAACGGCAAGCAGTTGCCTGTCTTGATTGGCGACTCGGAGCCAGAGAGCACAGTTGCATCCTGCACCAGATCCTTGGGGGCGATCATGTAGCGACGCTCGCCATCTGCGTACAGCAGCAGGGCAATATGGGCGCTACGGTTGGGATCGTATTCGATACGCTCCACGCGCGCCGGGATACCGTCCTTCTGGCGCTTGAAATCTATCAGCCGGTAATGCTGCTTGTGACCGCCGCCCTGATGGCGCGCTGTAATACGACCGCGGTTGTTGCGTCCGGCTTTCTTTGACTGCTTCTCCAGCAGCGGCGCATGCGGTGCGCCCTTGTGCAAGCCAGGCGTTACGACCTTGGTCAGAAAGCGTCTGCCAGGTGACGTGGGTTTTGTTTTTACCAATGCCATAATATGTACCCTTACTTCGCCTCACCGGTGAAATCAATATCATGTCCAGGCTGCAGGCTGACATAGGCCTTTTTCCAGTCGGAACGTCGGCCTGTTCCACGCGCACCGGCACGCTTGGTCTTGCCCTTGACATTGACCACGTGAACCTCGTCGACTTTTACCTTGAACATCAGCTCGACCGCCTGCTTGATATGCGGCTTGGTCGCACGATCTGCCACCTTGAACACAAACTGCTTGTGCTTGTCGGCTGTGCGCGTGCTCTTTTCAGAGATATGCGGCGCAAGCAGCGTCTTCATCAATATTTCCTGGTTCATCCCAGCACCTTTTCCAGCTGCTTGACTGCGGCAGTTGTCATTAAAACCTTCTCAAAACCAATCAAGCTGACTGGGTCTACTGATTTCACGCTGCAGACATCGACCTTGTACAGGTTGCGGGCGGACAGCATCAGGTTCTCGTCGGCCTGGTCAGTGACAATCAACACATCACCATCTATACCCAGCGTCGCCAACTTGTCTATGAGGCCTTGGGTCTTGATCTGCTCCAGCGTGAACTCTTCCACCACTGTCAGACGTTCCTGGCGCGCGAGCTCGGACAAAATAGAGCACAAGGCCCGTGCGTACATCTTCTTGTTCACTTTCTGCGAGTAATCGCCCGTCACTGCCGCGAAGGTTTTGCCACCACCACGCCAGATCGGGCTGCGCGAGGTACCTGCGCGTGCGCGACCGGAACCCTTCTGGGCCCACGGCTTTCTGCCGCCACCGCGCACCTGTGAACGCGTCTTCTGGGCATGCGTGCCGGCACGACCCGCCGCCAGATACGCAGTAACCACCTGGTGCACCAGCGACTCATTGAATGCAGCGCCGAAAGCGGTATCAGAAACCTGGATTACGCCCGGTGCGCCCTTTTTGCCCACAGAGGTCAGCGTCAGTTCCATTTTTCTTACGCTCCTTGCCGGTTACGCACTTTAGGTGAGGGACGTACGATCACATCGCCACCCGCCGAACCAGGTACGGCCCCTTTAATCAGCAGCAGATTGCGCTCGGCGTCAACGCGCACGACTTCCAGATTCTGCGCAGTACGACGCTTGTTGCCCATATGGCCTGCCATTTTCTTGCCTTTGAACACGCGGCCCGGCGTCTGGCGCTGGCCGATAGAGCCCGGCGCGCGGTGCGACAGTGAGTTACCGTGAGTAGCGTCACCCATGGTGAAGTGGTAACGCTTGATGGTGCCGGCAAAGCCCTTACCGATGCTGGTACCCGCGACATCCACCATTTGCCCCGGCTTGAACAGATCCACCTTGATTTCGGCACCGGCAGCGAGCCCTTCGCCCTCCCCTTCTTCCAGACGGAACTCCCACAGGCCACGGCCTGCAGCTACACCTGCCTTGGCAAAGTGACCTGCTGCAGCCTTGGTAACACGGCTCGCACGACGCGTGCCCAGCGTAATCTGCAGCGCACGGTAACCATCGTTATCGAGGGTTTTTACCTGGCTGATACGATTCGGATCCACTTCGATCACTGTGACCGGTATGGACACCCCTGCGTCAGTAAAGACGCGGGTCATACCGCATTTACGTCCAATCACTCCCAAGGCCATGATAGTTTCTCTAGTTCAACTTGATCTGTACGTCCACACCGGCCGCAAGATCGAGCTTCATCAGCGCATCCACGGTCTTGTCGGTGGGGTCCACAATATCCATTAACCGCTTGTGGGTACGGATTTCATACTGGTCACGCGCATCCTTGTCGACGTGCGGTGACGTAAGCACGGTAAAGCGCTCCATCTTGGTAGGCAACGGAATCGGCCCCCGCACTTGCGCACCGGTGCGCTTCGCTGTCTCAACGATTTCACGCGCTGATTTGTCAATCAGCCTGTGATCGAAGGACTTCAGTCTGATGCGTATCTTTTGGTTAGTAGCCATATAAAACAGTTCCCGTTGAAAACAGTTGCGCGTTGCTGGTTGCTAGTAAAGGCTTTTATTCGCTAGCAGGCACTCGCTACTCTAGTATTTTCGCCACCACACCGGCGCCCACGGTCCTGCCACCCTCGCGTATCGCAAAGCGCAGACCATCTTCCATCGCAATCGGGGCAATCAGGGTGATCGTCATCTTGACGTTGTCGCCCGGCATTAC